>CAMZGJ010000034.1 GCA_947306375.1 uncultured Spirochaetales bacterium | reverse complement strand
ATTGCAGGTTTCAAGAAAGTTGCCGACGCAATGTGCCAGCAGGGATTCTGATTCCCCGTACACTTTTTAAAGACATCGGCTGTGACTCAAACGGGTCACAGCCTTTTTTGTTTTTATTTGCCCGGCATGGTGTTACAATGTCGCTATGCATTACGAACTTGATGAAACATGGATGCCTTTTTCCTCCCTCATGCTCAGGCACATCTACAATGTGCTGCTCATCTGTTCCGAATATGACCGCTTCATGCTTGAGGAGGACGGCCGCGTAGAGGAGGAGCTGTACAGGGAGTACACGTCCCTGGGACTGACCAACCCTCCCAAGATTACCCATACGAGCAACGAGCAGGAGGCCCTGAGTCTCCTGCAAACCCTCAAGTTCGACCTTGTCATATCCATGCTGGACCTTGGCAGCGGAAGGGTGGAGACCTTTGCACGGCAGGTAAAGGAATTTGACCCGTCCCTGCCGTTCATAGCGCTCTCTCCCTCTCCGGACCACCGCAAGGCAAAGGCCCTGAAGGGAGAAAACTGCCCTTACATAGACTACCTGTTCTACTGGCTGGGAGACCCGTCCGTCTTCCTGGCAATGGTCAAGCTCATGGAAGACGCAATGAACGTGGACCACGATACTGCCCGGGCGGATGTTCAGGTAATTATCTTTGTGGAAGACTCCGTCAAGTTCATCTCATCCTACCTTCCCCAGATGTACAGGCTTCTGATCAAACAGAACAGGGCCTCAATCAGGGAGGCCCTGAATGAGTGGGGCACAAGGCTCCGCATGAGGGGCCGCCCCAAGATTCTCCTTGCCAGGAGCTATGACAAAGCGGTTGAACTGTACACAAAGTACAGGGAAAACGTTCTGGGAATAATTACCGACCTGACCTTTGACTCACCATTCGGCAGAGCCCGCGCGGGAGCCTTCCTCATGGAGGCCGTAAGGGCGGACAACCCGGAATGTCCCGTTCTCCTGCAGTCCACCAACAAGGCTGTTGCAAAGAAGATAGCGGATGACCAGGATGCATGGTTCTGCTGGAAACTCTCCCCGGACCGCTTCCAGATACTTGAGGACCACTTCATAAAAATGTACGGATTCGGGCCCTTCTGTTTCAGAAACCCGGAAACAGGGGAGATAATTGCCCGCGCCAACAAGATGAAGGACCTGCAGGAGCAGATAAGAACCATCCCCATAGAGAGCTTCGTTTACCACGTGCGCAGGAACGATTTCTCCCGCTGGCTCAGGGCCCAGTCCCTCTACCAGCTTGCCGCAAAACTCAAGCCCATAACACTCATGCCGGATGCCTCCAATGCCGAGGAAACCCGCTCTCTCATCTACACAACTATAAGAGAATACAGGCGTGAGCGCACAAGGGGCACCATAGCTCAGTTCAACCGAGACAACTACGATGAAACTCTCTTCTTCTCCAGAATGGGCAACGGCTCCCTGGGAGGAAAGGGAAGGGGCCTTGCCTTCATAGCCCTTGAGATGAAGGCAGCGGGAATAAGAAAGAAGTATGACGGAATAAGGGTCTCAATTCCCAGAACCGTTGTGATTACCACCGAGATATTTGACCGGTTCATGGAGCTCAACTCCTTCTGGCCGGGAAACTTCACTGACAAGACGGATGAGGAGATTCTCAGGATGTTCCTGAATGCGGAGCTTCCGCAGGGCTTCCGAGAGGACCTCAGGTGCATAATAGAGGTCAACGAGGTTCCGCTCTCCGTCAGATCCTCCTCCCTCCTGGAGGACAGCCACTACCAGCCCTTTGCCGGAGTCTACGTCACCGCCATGATTCCCAACACCGGAAGCTCCGAAAAGAGGCTTGCAGACCTTGAGAAGGCCGTAAAGTCAGTCTGGGCCTCCACTTACTTCCGTCTTGCGCGTGAGTACCTCAAGAGCACCGGACACTCCATAGAGGACGAGAAGATGGCCGTAATCATCCAGCACGTCACCGGCTCCGGGCATGACGGTTACTGGTTTCCCAACATATCCGGCGTGGCCCGCTCACTTGACTACTACCCGGCAGGCAGCAGAACGGCCGAGGACGGAATAGGCATGCTTGCCTACGGTATGGGAAAGACCGTCGTTGACGACGGCGATTCCTTCAAGTTCTGTCCGGCCAAGCCCTCCGTTCCGGTAAATTCCTTCAGCGGAAGCGCATCTCCCCAGACAACGTTCTACGCCCTTGACATGAACCGTGACTTTGACCCGTTCAGCGACATAGACAACCTTGTTAAGTTTGACCTGTCAAAGGCCTGGGACTGGCCCTCAAGCACGGCAGGTCTTGTGTCCGTCATGACCCCTCACGGCTTTCTGTCTGAAAACAGCACTGATGAAGGCTTCAGGAGTCTTACCTTCAACGGAATTGTCAAATACAACATGATTCCCCTTCCGGCCATTGTGGACCAGGTTCTCAAACTTGGCACCCGGACCATGTCAGAGCCGGTAGAGATTGAGTTTGCAGTGAACATGGAGCATGCGGAATGGATAGACTTCTCAATCCTTCAGATAAGACCCATCTCCGGAACGGACAGGTTCATGGACATAAACATTGAGCACGCAGAGACGGAAAGGGCCCTCATTGCCTCAAACAAGGTAATGGGAAACGGAAAGCTGGACGGCATCCGTGACATAGTCTGCATCAAGCCGGAAACATTCAAACGTTCCGAAATGCCTCAGATGGCCGCGGAACTGGAAAAACTGAATGCCTCTATTGAGGATCAGTACGTCCTGGTTGTGGCGGGCAGGCTGGGTTCCTCTGACAGCTGGCTGGGCATTCCCTGCTCATGGCCCCAGATCTCAAAGGCCCAGGTCATAGTGGAGACCGGGCTGAAGGAGATTCAGGCAGAGCCCAGCGAGGGCACGCACTTCTTCCAGAACGTCACGTCCCTGGGCTGCTTCTACCTGTCCAACAATCCCCTTCAGGGAGACGGAAAACTGGACTTTGAGGCAATTGCCGCGCTTCCCCTTGTTCAGGAAACACAGCACTTTGTGCATGTAAGGACCAAAAGGCCGCTGAACATCAAGGCTGACGGCATGAGCGCAAAGGCCGTGGTAACGCTGTAGAGCCGGCCCGATTACCGGGATATTATTAATTTCTCCATATTTTAGTTGAGAACTCCTGCCGCTTGGCTATATAATTATCCTGCCAAAATACGGTAATAAACACAGGAGTTTTTCATGATCAAAAGAAAAATGAAATCTATGGACGGTAACAATGCAGCCGCTCACGTGAGCTATGCGTTTTCAGAAGTTGCCGCCATTTACCCCATCACACCGTCAAGCCCAATGGCAGACTTTGTTGACCAGTGGAGTGCAAACGGACTGAAAAACATTTTCGGCACACGCGTAAAGGTTGTAGAAATGCAATCTGAAGCCGGAGCTGCCGGAGCCGTTCACGGATCTCTGGGTGCCGGTGCCCTCACAAGCACCTATACCGCTTCCCAGGGACTTCTTCTTATGATCCCCAACATGTACAAGATTGCCGCGGAGCAGCTGCCCAGCGTCTTCCATGTCAGTGCCAGAACAGTATCAACACATGCTCTGAACATTTTCGGTGATCACAGTGACGTAATGGCCTGCCGCCAGACAGGTTTTGCAATGCTCTGTGAAGGAAATGTACAGGAAGTCATGGACCTTGCTCCTGTTGCCCACCTTGCAGCCCTTTCAGGCAAAGTTCCGTTCCTCAACTTCTTTGACGGATTCAGAACATCCCATGAAATCCAGAAGATTGCAGTATGGGACTATGCAGACCTGAAGGACATGTGCGACATGAAGGCAGTTGAGGAATTCAGAGCCCATGCACTGAACCCCAACCACCCCGTCATGAGAGGATCTCACGAAAACGGAGATATCTTCTTCCAGCACAGAGAAGCATGCAACAAGTACTATGATGAACTTCCCGCCGTTGTAGAGAAGTACATGGACAAGGTCAACGAGAAGCTCGGAACAGACTACAAGCTGTTCAACTACTACGGCGCAGCCGATGCTGACCGTGTAATCGTTGCCATGGGTTCAATCTGTGACGTTGCAGAAGAGGTGATTGACTACCTCAACGCACACGGCGAGAAGGTCGGTCTGATCAAAGTCAGACTTTACAGACCGTTCGCTCCCGAGAAGCTTGTCGCAGCCATTCCCGCAACAGCAAAGAAGGTTGCAGTTCTCGACAGGACCAAAGAGCCCGGTTCAAACGGCGAACCCCTTTATCAGGATGTTGTCACAGCCCTTGCAAACGCAGGCAGACATGACGTCAAGATCATCGGCGGCCGCTACGGTCTCGGTTCAAAGGACACACCGCCTGCATCAGTATTCGCAGTTTACAAAGAACTGGCCAAGGCAGATCCCAAGAGGTTCTTCACCCTCGGAATCAATGATGATGTCACACATCTCAGCCTTGAAGAGGACAAGGATTGCCCGAACACAGCCGCAGCCGGCACAATCGAGTGCAAGTTCTGGGGTCTGGGCGGAGACGGAACAGTCGGTGCAAACAAGAACTCCATCAAGATCATCGGAGACTACACCGACAAGTACGTACAGGCCTACTTCCAGTATGACTCAAAGAAGACAGGCGGCGTGACAATCTCCCACCTCAGGTTCGGCGACAAGCCCATCAGATCTCCCTACTATGTCAACAAGGCAGACTTCGTGGCATGTCACAACCCCAGCTACATCACAAAGGGCTTCAAGATTGTCCAGGATGTCAAACCCAACGGAGTCTTCATGATCAACTGCCAGTGGGACCTCAATGAACTTGAGCACCACCTTGATGCAGCATCAAAGCGCTTCATTGCAAAGAACAACATCCAGCTCTACACAATAGACGCAATTGACCTTGCACAGAAAATCGGAATGGGCAAGAGGACAAACACAATCCTCCAGAGCGCATTCTTCACACTGGCAAAGGTCATGCCCCAGGAAGAGGCAATCGCCCACATGAAGGAGAAGGCAACACAGTCCTACCTCAAGAAGGGCCAGGACATTGTTGACATGAACCACAAGGCAATTGATGCCGGTGCAACAGCCTTCAAGAAGATAGATGTTCCCGCATCCTGGGCAACTGCAGAGGACAAGGCTCCCGCAGTCAAACTGGAAGGCAAGAAAGAACTTGTCAAGATGGTTCAGGACATCCTTCTTCCCATTGACAAGATGGACGGAGACAGCCTCCCCGTATCAACATTCGCAGCACATGTGGATGGCCAGTTCGAAGTTGGCGCAGCAGCATACGAGAAGCGCGGTGTTGCAGTTTCAGTACCCAGATGGACGTCTTCCAAGTGTATCCAGTGCAACAACTGTTCATACGTCTGTCCGCACGCAACAATCAGACCCTATGCCCTCACAGAGGCAGAAGCCGCGGCAATTCCCGCAGCAGCACAGGTTGTTGACGTCAAGGCCGGAAAGGGCAAGGGTGTCTACAAGTTCACAATTGCCATCTCCCCGCTTGACTGTATGGGATGCGGCGTCTGCGTAGGCGCATGTCCCGTCGGAGCCCTTGAAATGGTTCCCCAGGAAGGCGAGCTTGCCCAGCAGGATGTCTTCAACTACTGCGTCGCAAAGGTTGCAGAGAAGAAGGACATGCAGGACAACACCGTCAAGGGCAGCCAGTTCAAGCAGCCCATGCTGGAGTTCTCCGGCTCATGTGCAGGTTGTGCAGAGACATCTTACGCACGCCTTGTCACACAGCTGTTCGGAGACAGAATGTATGTCTCCAACGCAACAGGTTGTTCTTCAATCTGGGGCGGCCCGGCAGCAACATCTCCCTACTGCACCAACAAGGAAGGCAAGGGACCCGCATGGTGTAACTCACTGTTCGAGGACAACGCAGAGCACGGCTTCGGAATGTGGGTAGGCCAGGAAAAGATCCGTGAGGACCTTGCAGACCTTGCAAAGAAACTTGTTGCAGACGGAAAGTGCGCAGCTGAGGCCCAGGCCTGGCTTGACACAATGGCAGACGGAGAGGCCAACAAGGCAGCTACCGATGCATTCATCGCCGCACTTGCCAAGTGCGATGCCCCCGAGGCAAAAGCCATCCTTGAGAAGAAGGAATACCTTGCCAAGAAGTCCGTATGGATCTTCGGCGGTGACGGTTGGGGATACGATATCGGTTACGGCGGACTTGACCACGTCATTGCACAGAACAAGGACGTCAACATCTTCGTCTTCGACACAGAGGTCTACTCCAACACTGGCGGACAGGCTTCCAAGGCATCCAACATCGGTCAGGTTGCACAGTTTGCGGCAGCCGGTAAGGAAGTCAAGAAAAAGAGCCTTTCCGAGATTGCAATGCAGTACGGCTACGTCTATGTTGCCCAGATTGCAATGGGTGCCAACCCCGCCCAGACAATCAAGGCCATCACAGAGGCAGAAGCCTACAACGGACCTTCTCTGATCATCGGTTACGCACCCTGTGAGATGCACTCAATCAAGGGCGGCATGATGAACTGCCAGAAGGAAATGAAGAAGGCCGTGGACTGCGGTTACTGGAACCTCTTCAGGTACAACCCGGCTGCAGAGAAGAAGTTCACCCTTGACTCCAAGGCTCCGGCAGGCGGATACCAGGAGTTCCTGATGAACGAGGCCCGTTACAGCCGTCTTACCCGTGAGTTCCCGGAGAGGGCAGGTGTCCTGTTCGAGAAGAACGAGGAAGAGGCAAAGGCACGTTGGGAGCACCTGCAGAAGCTCATTGCTCTCTACAACGACTGAGCCTGATTTTAATCAAACAACAGGGGCTGTGCCATTGTGCACAGCCCCTTTTTTACCCTTGGCTTCCAGCCCAACTTTGCCGAACTTCTTAATCCAGCTGATCCAGTTGATTCATTCTAAGCTTTCTAAGCTGACAAACCGTGATAGCTTCCCGGCCTGGTTAGAATTGACCATATGGCAAAAAAAATGCAGTAGTCAGAATTGCCGATTTCCGTATTCGGACACAGCCCGGATAATCAGAAACATGAAGACTATCAGACTTATCGGAGACTCCTTGTTGAAGGGGTTCCAGTACAGCCTTGAAAAAGGAAGACACGTTACGGATTGTTCAATAGATTATGAAAGGGCAACCGGGATGAATGTTGAGAATCTGGGCAAGTTCGGGTGTACCGTCTCAAAGGGACTGGAATATACAAGACGTGTTTTTGAGAAAAACCCGGATTGTGACTGGGTGCTTGCTGACTTCGGAGGCAACGACAGTGACTTCAACTGGGCCCAGATAGCCGCAAACCCCTACATTGCGCATGATCCCAAAACAGTGATTCCGGTATTTTACCTTGATTACTGTGCTCTGGTCAGACATGTGCAGGAGTACGGCAGCCGCATTGTTCTGACCACACTGCCTCCCCTGTGCAGTGAAGGATATATTGACTGGACCGTCAAAACGCAGAATCTGGACAGAAAAGGAATTATGACATGGCTGAACGGGGATATAGAGAGGGTGCGCGTGCATCAATATATATACTCCCAGACAGTCAGAACCGTAGCACAGGACTGCAATGTGCCGCTGATTGACCTGCGTTCTGCATTTGAGGCTGAAGGAAAGCCCTCACAGCTTATGGGTCCGGACGGTATACATCCGAATGAAAAAGGGCAGAAGATAATTGAAGCCTGTATTGAAAGATTCTTCCGGTCACAATGCAATGTTACAGCGCAATAATACAGATTAAAGTATTTTTTGTTTAATCTTTGGCGTGGTAGAATCCATATTGGAGAGGTTTGACCATGTCAAAATACGTAACTTTCGGAGAAATAATGCTCCGTCTCAAATCACCGGAACACGAGAGGTTCTTCCAGAGCCCCTTGCTTGAAGCAACATTCGGAGGCGGAGAGGCCAATGTGGCGGTCTCGCTTTCATTATTCGGAGAGCATGCCTGCTTTGTGACGGCCCTTCCCAAAAACGCAATAGGAGAGGGCGCGGTATCCGAACTCAGAAAACACGGGGTCGATACCTCATACATAAACATGACAAAAGAGGGAAGGGTGGGAATCTACTACCTGGAGACAGGCGCAGTTCAGAGACCCAGCCTTGTAGTCTATGACCGTGCTGACAGTGCAGTGGCAATGGCAAAGCCCGCTGACTTCAACTTTGATGAGATAATGAAGGGAGCCACGTGGTTCCACATTACCGGAATAACACCGGCTGTAAGCCAGAACTGCGCAGACTGTGCCCTTGAGGCCATGAAGGCAGCCAAGAAGGCCGGAGCAAAGGTTTCCATAGACCTGAACTACCGCAAGAAGCTGTGGAAGTACGGCAAGACAGCCGTTGAGGTAATGAGAGAACTTGCAAAGTATGCGGATGTGATCATTGCCAATGAAGAGGACATCCAGATGTGTCTGGGAATCCAGGCCAAGGTAGATGTTACAAGCGGCAAGCTGGACAAGGAGAGCTACAGAGCCCTGACAGATGAAGTCAAGAAGCAGTTCCCCAACGTCAGCCAAATTGCAGTCAGCCTGAGAGAGTCCCACAGTGCAGACCACAACGGATGGGGTGCGGCTCTGAACGGCAAGACAGGTTTCTACCTTTCAAGACACTATGAGATTACTGACATAATTGACCGTGTGGGCGGCGGAGACAGCTTTGCAGCCGGAATCATCTACGGTCTTTCAAAATATGAAGACGAGCAGTACGCGCTCAACTTTGCAGTTGCCGCATCCGCCCTCAAGCACACAATTCCCGGAGACTTCAACCTCACAAGACTTTCAGAGGTTGAGGCACTTGCCAAGGGAGACGGCAGCGGCCGTGTCCAGAGATAAAGGAGGATTCCGGATGAGAAAATTCATGGATGAAGATTTCCTGCTTAAAAACGATGTTGCAAAAGAGCTTTTCCATCAGCACTCGGAAAAAAAGCCCATTTTTGACTACCACTGTCACCTCAACCCCGCAGAGATTGCTCAGGACAAGAGATTTGACAATATCTCAGCACTGTGGCTGGGGTCAAGAACATTTGGAGACCACTACAAGTGGCGCGCCATGAGGTCAAACGGCCTTACGGAGCAGGTGGATGACCCATGGGTCAAGTTCTACAGCTGGGCGCAGACCCTTGAGAACCTCTACGGCAACCCGCTCTTCCACTGGACCCACCTGGAACTTCAGAGGTACTTCGGGATTGAGGACGTTCTTACCACAAAGACGGCAAGAAAGATTTATGATGAATGCAACCGCCAGCTTGCACAGAACCCGGAGCTCAGCGTCTTCGGAATTTTCCGCAAGTTCAACGTCTACGCAGTAGGCACCACGGATGACCCGGCAGACAGCCTTGAGTACCATATTGCCCTCAAGGGCAAGAGCCCGGCAAAGGTCATCCCCTCGTTCCGCCCCGACAAGGCAATGAACATTGACCAGGCCCCGTTCGTGCCCTACATGGCAAAGCTGAGTCAGGCCGCCGGCATGGAGATAAAGAGTGCCTCCGATGTCCTCAAGGCTCTTGAGAAGCGTCTGGATTTCTTTGTGCAGGCAGGCTGCAGGGCTTCCGATCACGCACTCAAGGACGCCCCGTACGCACCGGCATCAGAGAGTCAGGTAAACGCAATATTTCAAAAGGCAATGAACGGAGAGCAGCTTACCCCGCTTGAGGCCGAGCAGTACAGATTCTACATAATGAAGGGTCTGGGCAGGGCATACGCAAAGCGCGGCATAGTAATGCAGCTTCACATGGCCTCTATCAGGGACAACAACAGCAGAAAGTTCAAGGCACTGGGAGTGGACACCGGCTATGACTCGGTTACGGACAGCATCCACGCCGAGAAACTTTCAAAGTTCCTGGATTCAATGGAGCAGGATGACCTTCTGCCCAAGACAATCCTGTACTCACTGAACCCCAATGACTACTACGTAATGGGTACTCTGATGGGCTGCTTCCAGAGTGAGGGTGTGCCCGGAAAGATCCAGATGGGAAGTGCGTGGTGGTTCTGTGACCACAAGGACGGAATGGAGCAGCAGATGAAAACCCTGGGCAACCTGGGCCTGCTCTCAAGGTTTGTGGGAATGCTCACTGACTCAAGAAGCTTCCTTTCCTATCCCAGACACGAGTATTTCAGAAGAATAATGTGCAACATCATAGGCACATGGGTGGAGGACGGAGAAGTTCCCTATGACATGGACATACTGGGCC
>CAMZGJ010000033.1 GCA_947306375.1 uncultured Spirochaetales bacterium | reverse complement strand
ACCGGCAATACCTGCAACTCCCAGGATTTCTCCTGTCCTTGCTGTGAAGGAAACATGGTCCAGTCTGGGAATTCCGTCCGCATCAAGGACAGTAACGTCATTGAGAACAAGTTTGTCTTCGGGTTTCTCAAATACGGGGCGGTCTATGTTCAGAGTAACGGCGCGGCCCACCATCATGTCGGTAAGTGCCTGGGGGCTGGTTTCCTTTGTATTTACGGTGCCTATGTATTTTCCCTTTCTCAGGATGGCAACCTTGTCTGAAACATCCATAACCTCGGCAAGCTTGTGCGTTATGAGAACTATGGCCTGTCCGTCTTTCTTCATGTTGCGCAGAACGGCAAACAGTTTATCGGTCTCCTGGGGAGTGAGAACTGCGGTAGGCTCATCCAGAATGAGAATCTCGGCACCGCGGTACAGCTGCTTTACAATTTCTATTGTCTGCTTCTGTGACACGCTCATGTCATAGATCTTCTTACGGGGGTCTATGTCAAAGCCGTAGCGGTTGCATATTTCCTTAACCCTTTCGTTTACGGCTCCAAGGTCCATCTTTTCATCTTCAAGTCCCAGAATAATGTTCTGTGCTGCCGTAAATACATCTACAAGATGATAATGCTGGTGAATCATACCAATGCCGTAAGAGTAGGCGTCTCTCGGGGACCTTATGGAAACTATATTTCCGTCCTTGAGTATCTCTCCCTCATCCGGCTGATAAATACCCGAAAGCATGTTCATGAGAGTTGTTTTTCCGGAACCGTTCTCACCCAGAAGACAGAGGATTTCACCCGAGTTTATCTGGAGATTGATTCCGTCGTTTGCAACAACCTTTCCGAACCGCTTTACGATGTTTTTCAGTTCGATTGCGCAGTTAGACAATTTATCCCTCCGGTTTTGTTCATTTGGGGATATTTTACCACCTGATTGCAACAACCCGCAACAAAAAAAGCCTTGTAACAAGAGCCGGTTTCAGTAGGAGAATTCTTTTTTTGACCGGAAAACGGCCATATCCTGACTTATGCCTGTATTTGCCGCGTTATGTCTGTCTTTTAACAGCTGTCTATGCACTTTGCCCGGTTTTGCCACGTTTTGACTCGCTTTGCTTTTCCCAACTGTTCTCAACTATGCGGGATGTGCGGGCTGGATCAGCTGGATTAAGTAGTGCGGGCTGGAAGTCCGGAAGGGTATAAAGAGAGGGCTGTAACACACGTCACAGCCCCCGTCTTCAATTAAACAAGGTCTGAGGCAAGCTCATCGGCTATTGCCTGAAGCTCCTCAAGATTTGTGCTGCTTACGGAGGATTTTACGAGAAGGCTCTTCTCAATGACCTCCATGTTCTTCATTGTGGCAAGAATCTCGCGGATCTTGGGAGCCGCAGAGGGTGCCCATGTTCCGTTCTCAAATACCGCGCACTTTCTGTTCTGAAGGTTGTGGAGTTTGAGGTCCGTTACCGCAATCTCCATGGGAGTGAAGATTCCTGCGTTGTAGGTTGAGGATGCAAATACAATGTGGCTGTATCTGAAGGCCTCGGATACAACAACCGAGGGGTGAACCGTGGAAACGTCAAGTTCCTTTATATTGGAGACTCCCTTCTTTGCCAGCATTGTTGCAAGAATGTCGGCTGCGTTTCCGGTGTTGCCGTAGACCGTGCCGTAGAGGACCAGAACTCCCTTTTCCTCAGGGGTGTATGAGGCCCACTTTGAATATTTTTCAATAAAATATGAGAGGTTCTCCCTCCAGATTGGGCCGTGAAGGGGAGCGATAACCGCAATATCAAGACCTGCTGCCTTTTTCAGGGCCATCTGAACCTGAAGACCGTACTTACCCACAATGTTGGTGTAGTATCTTCTGGCATCGTCCAGCCAGTCGGCCTCAAAGTCGTACTTGTCTGCAAAGATGTTTCCGCTCAGTGCTCCGAATGTTCCGAAGGCGTCTGCCGAGAAGAGTGTCTTTGTGGTTCTTTCATAGGTCATCATGACCTCAGGCCAGTGGACCATGGGAGCCATGACAAAACTGAAATTAAGATCTCCGGTGGAAAGTGTATCTCCTTCCTTTACAAGGAGAAGACGGCTGTCCACGTCAAAACTGAAGAACTGCTTTATCATTGCAACCGTCTTGGCGTTGGCAACAATTGTAACCTCCGGGTGACGTGAGATAAGCTCCCCAAGCGTTGCTCCGTGGTCCGGCTCCATGTGGTTTACAATCACATAGTCAAGTTTTCTGCCTGCAAGGATATGGTCAATGTTCTCGAAGAAGACCCCGGAGACAGCCTTGTCCGCAGTGTCCAGAAGGACTGTCTTGCCGTCAAGGGCAAGGTAGGAGTTGTAGGAAACTCCGCGCGGAATGGGATATGCGTTCTCAAAGAGCGCAAGACGGCGGTCACTTGAACCCACATAGTGGAAATACCTGTTGATTTCAGTTGTACAGTGCATGTAAGCCTCTCTTTATAATTTTGAAAATCTCCTCTATTCCCAGAGTTCCGTCAACCCTGATAAGGTTGCATCCGCCGGGCAGTGAGGAAAAACACTTCTCGTAGTTTTCACGGACCCTTGTAAGGTAGTCCGTCTTCTCGTAAATCTCCTTATCCGAGCCGCGGGATTCTATGCGGTTCATGCAGGCCCGAACGGGCGTGTCCACATAGACAATGTAGCGGGGAAGGGGAAAACGGGAGTTGATTTCAATTACCTTGTCTATATCGTAACCTATTCCCTGATAAGCAATTGAGGAAAACAGGTAACGGTCTGAAATTACAATATCGCCCGCCTTGAGGTGGGCGATTATCCCATACTGCGGGTTGTACAGATGGTCATCCCGGTCGGTTGCAAAAGCGTGGGCAATTGTGGACTGGGAGGCCGGCAGTTCTCCGGACAGAAAGCGCCTTATGAGCTTTCCGGTGGGGTTTGTTGTGGGCTCCTGGGTAATGAACGCGGGAACGGACAGACCGGAGAGCTCTTTTTCAAGCAGTCTGAGCTGGGTTGTGGTGCCTGCACCGTCAAGTCCCTCAAGAACTGCAAAATTATCAAGAATTTCTGTCACTGAAAGCCTCCGCCGTTGTTTTGAGATTATATCAGAATGTTATATTAATCAATTGAGCAGTTTTGCTGCAATTGCTAAAATTACACGGAATACTGATTGAAGATGAAACTCAGAAGGACGTTGACCGCAGTTATTATATCTCTTGCCATTGTCACGGCAGTTACGGTGGGTGTGCTGCTTTATGCCCCCGCGTCCTTCGGTTCTGATTTTCTGGGAAAGTTTGTGGAGTATGCCACATCCGGCAGCGGAGACCTGAAGATTAAACTGGGCAAGGCTGATAAGAACCTTCTCAGGACACTGGTCATCTCTGACGTCAGCATTGACATAGGGGATGAGAATGTGTTCCGTGCGGACAACGTAAGGTTCTCCGTGGGAATTGCGGACCTGTTCCGTGTAATAGGCGGCAAACCGGTCAAAAGCATTCTTGTTTCCGCCGACGGCGGCTCCGCATTCGTTTCCGACAAACTGACGGACTACATCAGAAAGAATTTTTCTAAAGGCAGTTCTTCCTCCGCCGGCATGTTCAGCTCCGTGGGATATACAATCAATCTCACTGACTTCACGCTGTCTGCGGATCTTATGGGTTACACAATGGCACCGTCCGTCTTTGACATAAATGTCAGGACGGATGAGAAGTTTGACGTCAGGTCCATGAAGGTTCAGACAAACGGGGTAAGCATACAGAGCAAGGAGCCGGGAAACGTCCTGTTCACCGGAAAACTCAGCGCATACACGTCAGGAGACCATTCCGTACTTCTTTCCGCGGAAAACGTTACCGGAGAATCCGCATCCCGTGCGGCCGTTTTCTCAATGAGGAGTTTCCGTGCGGATTTGGGAAACTTCAGGGAATTTCTGGTAAGACCCCAGGTCTCGGCAAAACTTGACGGCGTCCGTTTTGAAATGGGGGACAACTATGTAAAGCTGGAAAGCCTCTCGGTGGATGCGGTCTATTCCCTTACTGATTTTGTTGCAAAGCTGAACATAGATGTTACCGACCTGGATGCCCTTTACAATGATTTCACGCTTCTCTGCGCCTCTGCAAACATATACGCAACCGTTGAAAGGGAGAAGGACACCGTTCTTTCCATAAGCACATCCCTTGCGGACGTTCAGTCACAGTGGGCGGACCTTTCACTTGCGGATGCAAAGGCCGTTGTGAACATCTCAACGGTGAGAAGGGGAAGCATCAACGGCAAGATAAACTCCGGCCACCTTCTTGTGAAGGAAGTTTATGACAGCACCTTCTCCTCCTATCTGGACAGGCTGGAATCCGAAGATATAGATATCTCTTTCAGCATGGACGGCCGTGACGCCGGGAACAGGGTAATGGGATTCAGTTTCAATTCCAACTATGTCTCGGGCAACTCTCCCATTGAGGCGGTAGGTGTTTTCAGCGCATCTTTCAGCGCTTCCGCAGGGCTGACCGGATCAAAGCTCACCTCTGCTGATATAAAGATAGATTCTGCAGTCTGCAGGGCCGTTCCGGTTCCCGTCTCACTTACAGCAAAGCTCAATGACGGAAACCTTATCTCGGAAATGCGGTGCAAGGGTCTTTATGCAGTGGTCCACAGTGACGCAGAAAGCGGTGAGTCTGATGTGAAGATCAGTTTCACGGATTTCAGACCTGATCCGTACACTTATTTCCTTGAAAACTACGCAAAGAGGGTTGCAGGCTATGTGAGTGAGAACTCCCGCATAGACGGAAGCATAGGCATTTCCGCCCGCAAAAACAGTGTTTTCACCGGAGATCTTACAGTCAACCTCACCGCAGGCAGCAAGGAAGACATTGATGCCAACCTTACGGCAAGGCTTTATCTTGACGAGCAGAAACTCAGTGTTCCGGAGCTCTCCGTTTCCGTGATGGGTTTTACTGCCTCATACGCCGGAGTGGTGGACAGAGACACAAAGCTCCCCCAGGGGGAGTTCTCCCTGGTCAACACCGATACGGGAAAGAGCATTGCCGGCATAGATTTCTCACTTTCCGAGAACGGCAGGTCCTACCTGTACAGTGGAACCTTCTCCTTTATTCCGCGCAGCAGAATAGAGGGAACAATTGAGTGGAGCAGTGAGAACATAATTGACGCAAGTTCTTACTTTATAAGTCCTTATCAGACAGTGCCGGTACATATTCTCATAGACACAAAGAAGCTTGTCATGACTGCACAGGGTCCAATAATCCGGGCGGAGTTTGCTTTCTCGGACAACTCAGTGCTCACGGGATCCGGCTATATCCGCGACACTTTGTTCCACCTTGAGAGAAATGACAGGGTGGTAAAGAGCAACAGCGCCTTCAACCTCATGTACAGCGTTCCGGACGGCAAGTATGAAATCAACCTGACAGGAGCGGAGATTGAGCTTTCAAATATTGCCCGTCTGGGCTTTGACATGAGGATTCTGAACAACAGGATAGAGTCCACACACTTCAGTTTCGGAAGACTGGACACCAGCATTGAGTTTGAAGGCTTCGGATACGTTGAGTACGGAAGCATTTCAGACATTATCAATTTCAACACCTCTGCCTTCTCGGGCTACGCCCGTTTCTTCCAGAAGGATGCTGACGGCCGTGTGGTGCTGATTCTCAATAACAACAATTACAGTGCGGATATAAAGATAGAGAGCGATATTCCCCTTACATTCAACATGCTGGGTGAGCGTGGAGAGGGCTTTTATGCGGATATGACTCTGTGGGACCTTACCTTCCAGACTGAGTTCAGGGAGGGTGTTCTCACCATAGTAAGCAGATCCGGGGATGCGGGTTTCCTCAGCTACAGGAACCTGAACATCTCGGTTGACCTTGAGACAAAAAACCTCATGGGCTCTGCCCAACTGTTCAAGGAAGTTGAGTCTGAACTGGGCAATGAGGTTATCTTCAACGCCGCGCTTGATATCTCCTCCACGTTTGAGTCAATAAGGGCATTGTTTCTCACATACACCGGCATGGACGCGCCCGGAAGCATTTACCTGGGCCTGAAGGATGCCAGGATAGGGAATGATATAAAGCTTGAGGACTCGGTGACTGAGGTCTCATTCGGAAAGGGGGCGTTCAGCTTCAACGGCTCCTTCCTCAACGGGGCATTCAGACCTGACACCGGAAGAGTGGATATTTCAATAAGCCCTGACTTTGTATTTTCTTTCAAGGCCGCAGGTTACCTTGGAAAGAACCTGGATCTCATGGTCACCGACGTATCACTGCCGCTTCCCATAGTATCGCTGTTCATGCAGGAGCCTCGTTTTACCATAATGGAGGGTGTTCTTGAGGGAGACATTCTGATAAAGGGTCCGTCCTCGGATCCGTCCTTCCACGGCATGTTCTACCTCTCAAAGGTTGCCCTGGAGCTGTTCTGGATGCCGGATCAGGTAATTATCTCCAACAGCATGATTGTGTCCGTAACGGATCATACAATCACCGTTGCCCCCACACCGGCGTTCGGATACAACCCCATAACGGAGCAGTTCTTCAATGCGGTTGTGAAGTTCAACATGGAAGTGCAGAACCTGAAGATTCTGGATTTCAAACTTGACATAGACGCAGACAGAAATCCGCTCTACATCTGGATTCCCATTTACATCAACATGAAATCTCCGCTTGACATAAGAGGTCAGGTAACCGGCCATCTGTCCATCTCAAAGGGAGACGGAACAACGCGCATGAAGCTGACCGGAGATATAAAGTCAGACAATTTCAAGGTTGGTTTCTCCTTCCCTGAGGATATGCCGGAATGGTTCTTCAGACCGCGCAGCGGAACAGAGATAGACATGAACATCACAAGCGGTCAGGATGATGAGTTCTCTTATCCGGACAATGACAACCCCATCCTGAGCTTCACCCTGAACGAAGGTGAGACGGTTCATCTTAAGAGTAACCCCATACTGAAGAAGTTTGAGGCAGAGGGAACCGTGTCTTTCAAGACCGGGCACATCTTCTACTTCCAGAATGACTTCTACATCACCAAGGGAAGCATAACGCTCAAGAAGCCCATGTTTGATGAAAACAGTGTTGTTGAGGCCTCCCTTGACCTTGAGGCACGCCTGCGTGAGTATGACTCGGACGGAAAGCAGATTGACATATATCTGATTCTTCAGAATGCCTCTCTGGACAACATGAATCCGCGTTTTGAAAGCACGCCGGCCATGTCACAGACGGAGATAATGCAGATTCTGGGCCACACGCTGGTGCCGGAGACATCGGACGGAATAACGCTCCAGTCGCTTGCAAGCGCCGCCTACGCCGCCGCCGATGCCTTCTCGTCCCTGGGGTACTTCAACAACGGCTTCTCCGTAACTTCCGGCATGAGAGACGCCCTGAAGCTGGACATGCTCAGCATAAGGTCTTTCGTGCTTCAGAACATGATTATAAATTCCCTTCCGGGAAAGAACTCAAAAAACAGAAACTTCTTTGCCTCTTATCTGGACGGAACGTCGCTGTTTGCAGGCAAATACTTCGGGAACGGGCTGTTCGGAAGAACATCCCTGATCCTCAGCTCTTCGGGTACGGAGTACTCGGACAGCCTGAAAATAGATGTGGAACTCAGTGTGGACTGGGACAATGTACTGGGCAGTTTCAGTATATTCACCAGACCCTCCGAGTTGTCAGTATTCAGCTTTTTGGATAATATTGGATTCAGTTTCACAAAACGCTTTTTCCTGTGATTCTGAATCGGAGGACTGGTTCATATGAAGAAAAAACTACTTACGTTACTTGTTGTTTTCCTTTTGTCTTTCTGTCTCTTTGCAGAGGATCCCTGGTGGGTCGGCAAGAAGATTACGGGTTTTGACCTTGAAGGACTGAAAAACGCAAGTTCCGTCGATGTCGGAAACATTCTCTATTCCTACAGAGGACAGGAACTGACCGAAGAGGTTATAAGCAATATAGAAAAGAAGATGCTTGAGGTGGACGGAATTATCTCCATGTCAGCCGGCGCCATAGAGTCCGGGGACAGCGAGGTGCGTGTCTACATAAGCATTACCGAAAAACCCTTTGTTTCCGAAATTAAGTTTGAGGGAAACTCAAAGGTCAAGAAATCCGACCTTCTTTCAGCTCTCACAAAGCTCAAGACCGGCACATTCATAGACCTTTCAGACACGGCTCTTCTTGAGTCGGCACGTACGGAAATCCAGTCCGTCTACACCAAAAAGGGCTTTGAGAGCATTCCCGTAAAGTATTCCTACAACCTTGATCAGGAGACAAACAAGGTTTCCTTCCTGTTCACCCTGGAGGAGGGCGTACAGTCAAGAATAGTTGAGATTGCGTTTGAGGGAAACGACAACGCCACGGATTCCGTTCTTAAAAAGAATATCTCATCCAAGGCCAAGAGCCTGTTCAACCAGGGCTATCTGGACCTTGCAAAGCTCAGCGCAGATGCAGTTGCAATAGTCACATACTACCAGACAGTGGGTTATGTTGATGCAGCCGTTACCGATACAAGAATTGAGGAAGTTCCGCCCAAGGAGGGCAAGGAAAGCGCCTACAGAGACGTTAAGGTCACATTTGTGATCAATGAAGGAGAGGTCTGGTACTACGGCGGAATGGATGTCAAGGGAAACACAATCTTCCCCAATGAGGACTTTGACAAGGTTCTCACACTCAGGGAGGGCAACATTCTCAACCTCTCTCTTGTTGAAAAGCAGTACAACGCAGTTGCCGACATCTACTATGACAACGGTTACATCTCCAACATAATCTCCATAGAGGAGGACAGAAACCAGGAGACAAAGACAATCAGATTCCACGTCTCCATTGTTGAGGGACCGCAGGCTGTGATTGAAAAGATTATAATCTCCGGCCTCACAAAGACCAGGGAGTATGTAATGAGAAGAGAGCTTACCCTCAAGGAAGGCGACGTCTTCTCAAAGGCAAAACTCCAGACCAGCGCCCAGAACCTCTACAACACCGGTCTTCTTTCAGACCTGAACTACGACATGTACTACGGAGAGAAGGAAAACTCCGTTGTAATTGATTTCAAGGTTGTTGAAGGCAACCAGATGGACATCCAGTTCGGTGCCACGTTCGGCGGAACGGTCAAGGGTTTCCCCGTCTCCGGTTTCCTGCAGTGGGCAGACCGCAACCTTGCGGGAAGGGGACAGAGCCTAAGTATTTCAACAACTCTCTCTCCTGATTCACAGTCCGCATCCATCTCATTCGGTGACTCCTGGATGATGGGTCACAGATGGTCCAACTCAATATCTCTGAGTTTTGCCAACACAAACTACACGGATGAGCTTCAGAAGGGTACGGGCAGTGCCCAGTACTCAGGCTGGAACGATGAGTCCGTATGGCCTCTGGGATACAACAGTTATGCAGACTGGAAGAAGGACAGATTTGCAACACCTGCAAAGCAGTACCTCATGAAGTACAAGCTTATCAGCGTAACTCTCGGCTGGAACACGGGATACACATGGATTTATGACAGCGGCAGACTTTCCGTATCCGGAGGAGTCAGCATAGGAGTCAACCACGCTGACTTTGACAACAAGTACATCCCGTACGAGAAGCTTATCAGCAAGTACGCAGAGGACGGATTCAAGTTCTCCAACAAGATAACGGCAGGCCTGCAGTGGGACGGCAGAGACTATGTTACCAATACAACCAGGGGTTATGTTCTGGGTACAAACGTCACCTATGCCGGCGGTATTCTGGGAGGACTTTCAAACTACATCAAGCTCAGCGGCTCGGCAGCCGGCTATGTCAAGCTTATGGAAGTTGGAAAGGAAGGCAATGAGAAGAACATAATGCTTGCCCTTACATCCAACGTCAACTTCATGTTCCCGCAGTACTACAACGCAAGTGCCGATGACGATCCGTCAAATCCCGGCTTCGGTTTCCATGATGCAAAACTGGGTGCCACAAAGTACGAGATGCTTTACATAGACGGTATGACAATTGCACGCGGACATGACTCAAAGACAGGTCAGTCCTTCCTCTGGGACAACATGCTTGAGCTCAGTTATCCGCTTGTGAAGAACATACTCAACTTTGAGGTGTTTGCAAGTGCAACTGCCATTACCGAGAAACTTGAGAACTTCTACAAGCCTGACTGGTACTTCTCAACAGGTGCCGGTGTAAGACTGAAGATTTCCGGTTTCCCGCTTGTCATTCCGGATGGAATCTTTTATACTTGAGTC
>CAMZGJ010000032.1 GCA_947306375.1 uncultured Spirochaetales bacterium | reverse complement strand
ATGAAGCCTCACTGTAACAATTGAAGAAGACAAGATATCAGTATCAGGCAACAGGTGTAAGCGCGGAGAGGCCTACGGCATAAAGGAAGTTACAAACCCCACACGTACCGTAACGGGCTCAGTAAGGGTAAAAGGCGGAGAACTGCCCCTTGTTTCCGTAAAGACAGTGCCGGAAATACCCAAAGAAAAAATCTCCGAAGTGATGCAGGAGATACACGGATGCACAATCTGCGCTCCCGTAAGCATTGGAGACACTATTATAAGCAATGTGGCCGGCACAGGTGCCGATATTGTTGCCACAAGGAATCTCTGTATGAGAGAGGGAAGAAGATAGTATAATAATTACAGTTTTGTGCTGGATTTATGATAAAAATAGTATAATAAAAGCTGAAAATGCCAAAATTATGCTACTTTTTGAGTAGAAGGATTTGTGTATGCTTGACCCCGTGAAATACAAAGACTGGCAGATTGCAGAGGAGGCGGAGAAAAGCCTTCCGTCGGTTGAGGAGTTCAGAAAGCGCATGGGACTGCTTGAGGATGAGATTATTCCCTACGGCAGAACCCCCAAACTGGATTTCATTAAGATAATGGAGCGCCTCAAGGACAGACCTGACGGCAAGTATATTGAGGTTACAGCCATAACGCCCACACCGCTGGGGGAGGGAAAGTCCACCACAAGTCTGGGTCTGATTGAGGGGCTGGGCAAACTGGGCAAGAACGTTGGCGGCTGTCTGCGCCAGCCTTCCGGCGGACCTACAATGAACGTAAAGGGCAGCGCCGCAGGCGGCGGAAATGCCCTGCTCATTCCCATGACGGAATTCTCCCTGGGACTCACCGGGGATATTAATGACATTATGAATGCCCACAATCTGGGCATGGTTGCCCTCAATGCACGCATGCAGCATGAGAGAAACTACTCAGATGAAAGGCTTGCCCAGGCAGGACTTAGGAGACTGGACATTGACCCTGAGCGCATTCAGTGGAGCTTTGTAATGGACTTCTGCTGCCAGGCTCTGAGAAAGATGGAGATAGGGCTGGGAGAGGGCAAGCTGGACGGTTACCGGATGACAACGCGCACTAACATTGCGGTGTCCTCGGAACTTATGGCAATTCTTGCGGTTGCCAGGGATCTTCAGGATCTGAGGGAGCGCATAGGAAAGATTGTGCTTGCCTATGACAGGAAGGGAAACCCCGTTACCACGGAGGACCTTGAGGTGGCAGGCGCCATGACTGCGTGGATGAGAAACACCATTAATCCCACCCTCTGTTACACTGTGGAGCACCAGCCCTGCCTGGTACATGCAGGGCCTTTTGCAAATATCGCCATAGGGCAGAGCTCCGTCATAGGAGACAGGCTGGGCCTGAAGCTGTTTGATTACCATGTGACGGAGTCCGGCTTTGCGGCCGACATTGGCTTTGAGAAGTTCTGGAACGTCAAGTGCCGCCTTTCCGGTCTGAGGCCCAGCTGCTCGGTTCTGGTTGCAACCATAAGGGCGCTGAAGATGCACGGGGGCGGGCCTGAGGTGGTGCCGGGCAAGGAGCTGCCGGCGGAGTACACGCAGGAGAATCTTGAGCTGCTGGAAAGGGGCTGTGAGAACCTCTTCCACCATGTGAGGAATGTTAAGAAGAGCGGCATTACGCCGGTTGTCTGCATTAACCGTTTCCATACGGATACTGAGGCGGAGATTGAGCTTGTACGCAGGCTGTGCGCCGAGCATGACGTCAGGTGCGCGCTTTCCGAACACTGGCGCTACGGCGGAGAAGGGGCCGTGGAACTTGCAAAGGCCGTTGTTGAGGCCTGTGAGGAAGAGCACCCGTTCCGCTACCTCTATGAACTGGACACCCCTCTTACAAAGCGTGTGGAGCTGATTGCAAAAGAGGTCTACGGAGCGGACGGAGTGGAGTGGTCTGAGGAGGCGCTTGAGAAAGCCCGTCGCTTTGAGAAGGATCCCAAGTATGCGGATTACTGCACCATGATGGTAAAAACCCATCTTTCTCTTTCCCATGACCCCAAGCTCAAGGGCGTTCCAAAAGGCTGGAAACTTCCGGTGCGGGACATTCTGGAGTACGGCGGAGCGCGTTTTTTGTGCCCCATGGCAGGCTCCATAAGCATGATGCCCGGAACAGGCAGCAACCCTGCCTACAGAAGGGTGGATGTGGATACAAAGACAGGCCATGTTCTGGGACTGTTCTAGAATTATTCCGGGATTGTTCCAGGATTGTTCTGTGAGCAGGTGAGAGTTATAATTCAAAAACAAGGCAAAAAAAACCATATAGGAACGGAGGAAAAATGAACTACAGAGATGAATACGGACACTGGCTGGCACAGGTAACTGATGAGGATCTTCTGGATCAGCTTAAGAAGATGAATGATGCGGAGATTGAAGACGCGTTCTACAAGGACCTGGAATTCGGAACAGCGGGCCTGAGAGGAGTTATAGGACCGGGCTCAAACCGCATGAACCGCTACGTTGTGGCTCGTGCATCCCAGGGTATTGCAAATTACCTGAACGCAAACAAACCCAAGAGGGGCAAGCCTTCCGTGGTCATTGGATATGACAGCCGCATCAAGTCGGACTTCTTTGCATTCGTGGCATCTGCCGTGTTTGCCGCAAACGATATCCAGGTCCATCTCTGGCCCAGTCTCCTGCCGGTTCCCACTGTTTCTTATGCAGTAAGATATCTGGGTGCAAGCGCGGGTATTATGATTACCGCTTCCCACAACCCGTCAAAGTACAACGGTTACAAGGTCTACGGACCTGACGGATGCCAGATTACAACCGAGGCTGCAGACACAATCCTTGCAGAGATTGAGAAGCTTGACCTTTTCCTTGATGTGAAGATGGCGGATTTCAACGTTTCCGTCATGGAAACGGGCATGATCAAATACATAGACCCGGTTGTTCTTACTTCATTCATTGAAGAGGTTAAGGGACAGAGCGTACTGTACGGAGACAAGGTTGACCGCAATGTTGCCATTGTCTACTCACCGCTCAACGGAACAGGTCTTGTTCCCGTAACCCGTGCCCTTGAGGAGTGCGGCTTTACGAACATTACCGTTGTTGAGGAGCAGCGCAACCCGGACGGCAACTTCCCCACATGTCCCTATCCCAACCCGGAGATCAGGGAGGCCATGAAGCTTGGTCTTGAGTACTGTGACAAGACCGGTGCGGATCTTCTTCTTGCAACTGACCCGGATGCAGACCGCTGCGGCATAGCAGTCAAGGACGGCAAGGGTTACCGCCTGCTTACAGGCAATGAGACGGGTCTTCTGCTTCTTGACTTCATCTGCAGCCAGAGGACAAAGCACGGCAAGATGCCCAAGAACCCCGTCTTTGTTAAGACGGTTGTCACAATGGACCTTGCAGAGAAGATAGCCTCAAGTTACGGGGTAAAGACAGTCAACGTTCTTACAGGTTTCAAGTTCATAGGTGAGGTTATTGCCCGCCTTGAGAAGGAAGGCCGTGTTAATGACTATATCCTGGGCTTTGAGGAGTCCTACGGCTATCTCACCGGTTCCTATGTGCGTGACAAGGATGCAGTGGACGCCGCCCTCATGATCTGTGAGATGTTTGCCTACTACAAGACACGCGGCATCTCTCTGCTGGACAAGCTGAATGAGCTTTATGCCACATACGGCTACTGCATGAACACCCTGCACTCATACGAGTTCGAAGGTTCTGCAGGCATGACCAGGATGGCTGAGATTATGAAGATTTTCCACGCAGGTCTCTCACAGATCGGAAGCTGGGATGTCATTAAGACAGTGGACTACACCAAGGGCATAGACGGTCTTCCTAAGGCAGATGTGCTCAAGTTCTACACATCTTTCGGAAGTGTTGTAATCCGTCCCAGCGGCACGGAGCCCAAGCTCAAGGCCTATATTTCCGTTACGGCAAAGAACAGAGAAGAGGCAGAGGAGATTGAGAAGGTTGTTGCCGCAGAGCTTGAAAAGCTTATCGGCTGAATCCGTGCGCGGTACTGCAGAGGTTTGAAATGAGAGTAGTTATTCAGGAAAACTATGAGAAAATGAGCAGGTGGGCCGCCTCCTACATTGCAGGTAAAATCAATGCTCACAAGGAGAAAAGACCCTTTGTGCTTGGCCTGCCCACGGGATCTTCACCCATAGGCGTCTACAGGGAGCTTATTGCCATGAACAAGGCCGGCAAGGTCAGCTTTGCCAACGTTGTAACCTTCAACATGGACGAGTACCTGGGCCTGCCCAAGACCCATGACCAGAGCTACTGGTACTTCATGCACGACAACTTCTTCAACCACCTGGTGGACATGAAGGCTGAAAACATCAACATCCTCAACGGCATGACGGAAGACCCCGAGGGCGAGTGCAGGCGCTATGAGGAAAAAATCGCCTCCTACGGCGGCATAGACCTCTTCATGGGCGGCATAGGAGTTGACGGCCACCTGGCCTTCAACGAGCCCTTCACCAGCCTCTCCTCCCGCACCGGAGTGCGCGATCTTACCACGGACACCCGCATTGTCAACAGCCGCTTCTTCGGCAATGACCCTGAGAAGGTCCCGGCAAAGGCGCTTTCTGTGGGTATTGGCACGGTAACTGACTCCAGGGAGGTTCTTGTCCTTATCTCCGGCCACAACAAGGCCCGTGCTCTTGCGGCAACTGTTGAGGGCTCTGTAAGCCAGAAATGGACATGCTCGGCTCTTCAGATGCACAACGGTGCCATAATTGCATGTGATGAGGCTGCATGCGGAGAGCTTACCGTAGACACATACAAGTACTTTCTGGACATTGAGAGAAAGGAAAGACTGTAATACTGTTGGTTAGTTCCGCCTGGAGAGCAAAAAAGTGTTCTTTGGGCGGAACAGTTCCGCCTGGAGGACAAAAATAATAAGCTCCAGAGTGAAGTCCCGTTGTTTCAGAGAGCTTTTGCTTTAATCAGAAGGGTTGAAGCCTGCCAGAGCAGGGGGGCTGCGCACAAAACAGCAGTAAGTTCCTTTGCAAGAGCCTGTGCCTCAGGTTTTTCAAGGCCCAGCGCAGGAGCGTAGGAAGAGTTAACCCAGCGTTCAACATCAGATGGTGTAACTGTGCGCTCATATGAGAAGGCCATGGGCCTTGTTTCAATTATTCTAAAACCCTCTGAGATGTAAGCCAAAAGCATTTCACGCTCTTTATCCGAGTAGATTTTCTTTTCAGCCTTTTCCAAACGGCTCTTCAGGGGGCCCTCATGGATAAATGAGCTTAATCTGGCACCTTCTCCGGGTATGGTCTCCGAGAGAACAAGGTCTGCACCTGAGGCGCACCTGTTTCTTATATCCATTACCGTTTTTTCACAGAAAACCCTGTCCCTGCCTGCAAACACATTGCGTCCCACAATGTGCTCAAAGACAAGGCCCTGTTCAAGTGTGTTGAGGTCCCTTACCACAAGCGGGGCCTCTGATGCTGAGAGTTCAGCCACCCTGTGGGAAATGAAGCTCTCATCCTCAACCGTTCTCACCTGTGCGGCAACAAGGCCCTCCGGGGTGCGTCTGAAGGCCTCCCAGACAAGAAGGCCGTGCCCTGCGTTCAGAACCAGTATTCTGTCCGAGCGCACCGTTTCAATGCTTGCGAACACCGCCTTTCTGATTTCTTCCAGAGCCTGTGAGCGGACCTCCGAGGTACGCCTTATCCACATGTCACGTCCCTTGTCTGAGGGAGAGTAGGTAAGGTTCTCAGGAAATGCGTTTATGTCTATGCTCTCAAGCTGGATTTCACGTCTTCTGTTGACCAGATCCGCAATCTCTTTTTCATATCCTATGCTGCCGGGCTGGTAGTAAATCTTGCCCTGAAGTTCTCCGGGCAGATACTGCTGGGCTACCCAGTGGTCCCTGTATGCGTGGGGGTACATGTAACCCTCTCCGTGACCGAAGCCCTTGCTGTCACGGCTTGCATCCCTGAGGTGGTTGGGAACCTCGGCTGCCCGGGACTCCTCCTCAACGCTCTTTAAAGCATCGAAAAAGCCCATTGCGCTGTTGCTTTTTGGGGCTGTTGCAAGGTAGAGGGCTGCATGGGTAAGGTGGTACCTGCCCTCGGGCATGCCTATCATGTTGAAGGCCGCGGCGTCGCTTTGGACCACAACAATGGCGTTGGGATCCGCAAGACCCACGTCCTCACATGCGCTTATCATCATTCTTCTGAATATGAAGCGCGGGTCCTCTCCGGCATGCACCATCTTGGCAAGCCAGTAGAGTGCCGCGTCCGGGTCGCTGCCGCGCAGGCTCTTTATGAAGGCGGAGATTACGTCAAAGTGGTAGTCTCCCTCTTTGTCATAGAGCACGGCCTTGCGCTGGATGCTTTCCTCCGCAACTTCCTGAGTTATTATTATCTTTCCGTCAGTGGGCTCGGTGGTTTCCACCGCAAGCTCAAGGGCGTTGAGCAGGGATCGGGCATCGCCGGAGGCTACGTCCACAAGGTGGTCCAGAGCCCCGTCCTCAAAGCGCACGTCCAAAAGGCCGTAGCCGCGTTCTTTGTCTCCCAGCGCCTGCAGGGCTATGTCCCTGAGGTTGGCGTTGGTCAGACTTTTGAGCTGGAAGATGCGTGAGCGTGAGACCAGGGCGGCGTTGACCTCAAAGAAGGGGTTCTCCGTTGTGGCGCCAATGAGGATGAACGTGCCGTTTTCCACCCACGGCAGCAGTGCGTCCTGCTGGCTCTTGTTCCAGCGGTGCACTTCATCCACAAAGAGGATTGTGCGCCTGCCGTAGAGCTTCAGGCGTTCACGCGCCTCGTCAATCTCATCCCGCAGGTCCTTGACCCCGCTCAGGACGGCGTTCATGGTGGAGAAATGGCTTTTGGTTGTGTTGGCAATCACTCGGGCCAGGGTGGTCTTGCCGGTGCCGGGCGGGCCGTAGAAGATTACGGAGGACAGCTGGTCTGCCTGGATTGCACGGCGAAGCAGCCGGCCCGGACCTATGATATGGTCCTGGCCGATATACTCATCCAGTGTCCTTGGCCTCATTCTGTATGCAAGAGGCTGAGTTCCTGAGCTGTTTGTTTCAAATAAGTCCGTACCCATTTTCAAACCCTGTACGCTATATTGCTCTTTGCGCCTTTTTATTCCGCCTTATTCCGTGCCGAAGACTGCCTTTACCACCGGGTCTCCGTAGGGGTCCGGGGTGGTTCTGAACAGGTCTTCCTCTTCCGCCACAAGTTCTATGAAGGTATTGTACAACTTGTCAGTAAGCTCTGTAACGGCGTTCACCTGCTCAAGCTCGTTTTTTTTCACGCTGCTTATGAAGTTGGTGGTGCGGATGTACACGTTGTACTGGTTGCGACCCTTCTCCAGGTAGGTGAAGTCCGCTTGCTCAACCACGTTTTTTATCTCCGTTCTTATCTGGTCTCCGAAGAGGCTCACAAAGTACCGGGTTCCGCTTGTGTTGGAGCTTCTGACAAACTCGTACGGGTTGTCAAACTCCAGATGCATGAGCATTGCGTTCACCTTTTCCGATATGCCGTCCATGCTCTGTGTTATGTAGAATCTGAAGTAGTTCCTCCAGTTCTCCATTATGGCGTTCAGGCCCGCAACCCTGTCAGTATAGTCTTTGAGTATCAGGTAGGAATCCGGCAGGAAATCCAAAGAGGGCAGCACCGTTGTTATCAGGTCCTGTCCTGCGTTGATTACCGCAGTTGAGACTGCCGTCTCCATTGCGTATGCGGCCTCTTCCTCTGTGGGCTGGTGCCTCAGAACTTCTATTTTCTTCTTGGGCATCTTTGTGCCGCAGGATGCCAGAAAAGATGCCAGAACCAGTGCCAGAAGCACCGTAAGCAGGATTTTACTTTTTCTTCCTTTTTTCTTCATCTCTTTTCTTTCTCTCCTCGGAGGCTCTTATGAAGTCTGCAAACGTTCCGCCTGAGCTCTCCCTCTGCTGGGGGCGCTCCCTGTTTATTCTGTCCCTGTCAGGGTGTTCCCTGCCAGGACGCTCTCTGCCAGGGCGTTCTCTTTCAGGGCGGGTGTTTGAACTGTGCACCCTTTCATTGTGCGGTCTGTAGTGGCTGGGCTTTACTACCTCAGTCACCGTCTCCCATGTGCTCCGGCTTTGGGAACTTACCGCCTTGACCGCAGCCTTCTTTATTACCAGGGTCTTCTTTGCCGTGCCGTCTGACGGTTTTGCGCTGGCAATCACCCTCTTTACGGGTGAGGCGCTTGCCGCACTGGGCACAACCGGCGTCATGACCCTCTTCTTTACTTCCATGTCCTCATAGCCGCAGGAGAAGCGCTGGCAGACCCAGTGCACCCTGTCATACTCATCCAGCACCCTCATCATGGGCCATCTGCATGCGGGGCAGGGTTTGTCTTTGTGTCCCATAAGGTCGGGGTTGAAAAGCTCTTTGCTGGACTTGACCTGTTCCACCAGGTCTGAGGCGTTCTTTTTTATATCCTCTATGAAGGCGCCCTCGCTTTCAGTGCCGCCTGAGATGGCAAACAGGCGTTTTTCCCACTCGCCGGTGAGTTCTGCGCTCTTAAGCTGAGGCGGCACCAGGCGCACAAGTTCGCGTCCCTTGGGGGTGGGCACCAGCTCAAGGCCCTTTCTCTCCATGCAGTTGTTCTGGATCAGCTTCTCAATGATATCGGCCCTTGTGGCCGGGGTGCCCAGGCCGTTCTCAAGGCGCTTTCTCAGCTCCGCGTCCTCCACCAGCTTTCCCGCGTGCTCCATTGCGTACAGCAGGTCCGCCTCCGTGTAGCGCTGCGGGGCCGGCGTGGCGTAGCGTTTGGTCTCCACGGCGCCCACCTTCAGCTCCATGCCCTCCTTCAGCGCAAGCAGGGCGGGGCTTGAATCCTCATTCTCCGGCGCGCTCTCATTCAGCGCGTTTCCGTCCTGCGCGGCACGGTAGGAGGCGCTTCTCCAGCCCTGACTGACAGGCACCGTCAGCCGGGCGATAAACTTCTCTCCCGCCGCCTCAGCTTCAAGTGTTGTGGTGTTGTACTCGTAGTCCGCCGAGAGCGTCTCCAGAAAGCGGCATATAATCAGCTCCCAGAGTTGCCTCTCCTTTTCGGAGAGTTTTGAGGTGTCCACCTTCTGCTCCGTGGGCAGCAGGGCGTGGTGGTCTGAAACCATGTCATTGTTCACCAGGCGTGAGAGGTCCTCTCTTATGCCGTTTCTGGCAAACCTGAGGGCCTGCGCTGAATACTTTGTGTCCATGAGCGCCAGCAGCCTCTCTCCCAGCGTGGGGACAATGTCCTCAGTTATGTAGCGGCTGTCCGTGCGCGGGTAGGTTACAATTTTGTGAATCTCATACAGGCGCTGAAGCGTGTCCAGTGTCTCCTTTGCACTGTAGCCCAGCAGCCTGTTGGCATCCCGCTGAAGTTCCGTCAGGTCATAGGCAAGCGGCGGCTTCTCACTCTTGGGCGTGCTAGTCAGAGATGTGACTTTTCCTGTTGTGTTTTCTGCTCCGAGCTTTGCCTCTATGGCTTTTGCCTCATCCTCAGTGGGGATTTTGACCGTGTTTTCCGCGTTGTACCTTGAGGCGGTGAAGGAGCCTTTTTCACTTTCAAAGGTGGCCCTTATTGTCCAGTAGAACCTTCCCGTGAAGTTCTCAATTTCATCTTCCCTCTGCGTAATCAGTGCAAGGGTGGGGGTCTGAACGCGTCCTGCGGAGAGTCTTGTGTCAAAGTGGCAACTCATTGCCCTTGAAACGTTGTAGCCTATGTACCAGTCCGCATATGAGCGGCTTTCCGCTGCAGCGTAGAGTCTGTCATAGTCATGTCCGTCCTTAAGTTCCGCAAAGCCCTGCTTTATTGCAGCCTCTGTCTGGCTGCTTATCCACAGCCTCTTTATGGGTTTAGTGCATTCTGCCTGCTTGAGTATCCAGCGGGCCACCAGTTCACCCTCGCGTCCTGCGTCAGTGGCTATTACCACTTCATCTATGTCTTCTCTGTTGAGCAGGCCGCTTACTATGTCAAACTGATCCTGCGTTTTGTCTATGACCATTGTGTTGAGAGTGGTTGGGAGCATGGGCAGAGTCCTCAGGCTCCATCTTCTGTACTGTTCTCCGTATGAATCCGGCGGGCACAGTGTTACAAGATGCCCCAGAGCCCATGTGACCACATACTCTTCACTTTCAAAGTATTTTCCTCTGTTTGCACATCCCAGCACTCCGGCCAGTTCTCTGCCTACGCTTGGTTTTTCTGCAAGTACCAACTTTTTCATACTGACACTATATACTTTATGGCGGAAAAAAGCCACTTTGCGCTTGCGCCTGCCTCTTTTGGTGTGTTCCGCATATCATAAAAAGCAAGT
>CAMZGJ010000031.1 GCA_947306375.1 uncultured Spirochaetales bacterium | reverse complement strand
CGACGGATGAGCTTCTGTGGATATGGCAGAAGAAGTCAAACGTGGTATCCGAGCTGTCATCCCATATCTGGGACGCCTGGGCCGATGAGAACGGAACCATAGGCAAGGCCTACGGCTACCAGCTGGGCGTGAAGCACAAGTACAAGGAAGGGGAGTTTGATCAGGTTGACAGGGTTCTCTATGACCTTAAGCACAACCCCCAGAGCAGAAGAATTCTGACCAATATTTACAACCATGCGGACCTTCATGCCATGGGTCTTTATCCCTGCGCATATTCAATGACTTTCAACGTCAGCGGAAAAACCCTGAACGCCATACTCAACCAGAGAAGCCAGGACATGCTGACTGCAAACAACTGGAACGTGGTCCAGTATGCAACGCTTGTGTACATGATGGCCCAGGTCAGCGGCCTTGAGGCCGGCGAGTTTGTACACGTTATTGCAGATGCCCACATCTATGACCGCCACATTCCTCTTGCCGAGGAGATTATTGAGAACGAGCAGTTCAATGCCCCTGAGTTTTGGATGAACCCGGAGGTAAAGGACTTCTATGCCTTCACCCTTGATGACTTCAAGCTCAAGGACTACAAGTGCTGCGACAAGAAGTATGACATTCCGGTGGCAATCTGAGGTAACGGATGCAGGCAATACTACACTGTGACAGAAACTGGGGAATAGGTAAGCGCAATGACCTTATGTTCCGCCTTCCCAAGGACATGAAGTTCTTCAGGGAGCAGACAAGCGGAAAGGTTGTTCTTATGGGCTCCAACACGCTTTTGTCCTTCCCCGGTGAGAAACCTCTGAAAAACAGAACCAACATTGTGCTCTGGCCGGGCGGAGACAGAAGCAGGGCAGAGCGTGACGGCTTTATCATGGTGGAAAGCCTTGAGGAGATGTTTGAGGTATTGAAGAACTACAACTCTGATGACATCTACGTAATAGGGGGTGCCATGATGTACCACACCATGCTCCCTTACTGCCGCTATGTCTATCTGACCAAGGTCAACGCAGACGGCGGTGCGGAGGTTTTCTTTGACAATCTGGATAAGATGGATAACTGGAAGCTTGTCAGGGAAAGCGAGCCGGAGGATGACAACGGCTACGAGATAAGGTTCACCCTTTACGAGAACCTCTCTCAAAAGAAGAGTCAATATTGAGTTCCGCCCTGTATTTGGCAACGGTTCTTCTTGCACATTTAATGTTCTCTTTTGCCAGAAGGTCCGAGATTTTCTGATCTGAAAGTCCCGGATTTTCTTTGAGTATGTCCGCAATCATGTCCTTGACCGCATTGCGTGAGACATCCGCAACACCCTGACTGAAGAAGTACTTCATGGGGTAAAGGCCCCAGTCCGTGTCCACGTATTTGTTCTGAACAAGGCGGCTCATTGTGGTCTCATGCACTCCCACAATGTCTGCAAGCTGTTTCAGGGTCAGAGTCTTGAGAAACCTGGGTCCGTTCAGGAAGAAGTCAGACTGCTGCTCCATAAGAGAGAGGGCAGACCTGTACAGAGTCTCATAGCGCATTTTCACCTGTGAAATCAGGGTCTTTGCCTGCCTGATGCTGTCTCTTATGTAGGCTCCGGCTTCCCTGTCCTGAGAATCATTGCGTTCCAGAAGGCCGGAGAACTGTGGAGAAATCTCAAGGTCCGGCAGGTTTGCCCTGTTCATTTCAAGTTTCAGAGAATCATTGTGCCTGTGGATTGAGAACTCCGGTACTATGTATGACTCTTCATGGCTGTCATAGCTTCTTCCGGGGAAGGGGGTCAGGGTCTTTATGATTGAATAGAATGACTCAATATCCTGGGTGGGAATTCCCAGGGAAAGGCCCACCTCACTGAACTTTCCGTTCTTAAGCTGTTCAAGGCGGTTGTTCACAAGCTCGGAGAAGATTGCAAGGTCTGCCTCGTTCATGCCGGAATTGCGGGCCTGCAGAATGAGCGATTCCTTGAAGTCCGGAACGCAGATTCCGTAGGGGTCAAAACTTCTCACAACGGAAAGCGCCGTTTCAATGTCCTGCTGGCTGTACTGTCTGTTCTCAAACAGAGTGGAGAGGGGAACTATGTAGAAACCGTTTGCATCAAGGTTTCCTATCAGAAGCTCTCCTATCTCATACTGGACATCCGTAAGACTGCTTTCTCCCAGCTGGACCAACAGGTGCTCAGAAAGGCTTTCTCCGCCTGCGGAGGAGTTTTCTATCATCTGCTGCTTGCGGTCGGAAGCCTCCGGGTCAAAACCTCCCGGAATCCCGCCTGAGAAGGCATTCTCATAGAAGGAGCTGTCATAGTCATCCATGCGGTCGTCAAGATGCTCGGCCCTCTCGGAAACTGATTTGTCTGGAATAAGGTTGTCAAACTCACGCTCGGGAATCTCCAGAGCGGGGTTGGATTCAATCTCGCTCTGAATGAACTGCTTGAGCTCTGTAATGGGCATGGGGAGGAGGGCCAGGCTCTGCAGCATCTGCGGAGACAGGGTCTGTTCTGTTCTTAGGGTTTGCTGAAGGCCGGGGTAGTTGTCCAAAATCAGCTCTCCTCAAAGGAATTGCCGAAGTAGATGTCCTTGGCAATCTCATTGGCCAGCAGGTCCTTTTTCTGCCCGGACACCAGGATGGTGCCGTCTGAGATTATGTGGCTGCAGGTGGTTATGGACAGGGCATCACGCACGTTGTGGTCCGTAAGAAGAATGCCTATTCCGTCCTTGGCAAGCTGCCTGATTATCTGTTTGATTTCAAAGACCGCCTTGGGGTCAATTCCTGCAAAAGGCTCATCCAGAAGCAGGAAGTGGGGGTTTGTTGCAAGAGAGCGGGCAATCTCCGTTCTTCTTCTCTCTCCGCCGCTCAGAGTGTAGCCCTTCTGGTTCACAAGAGCCTCAAGACCGAACTGTTTAATGAGGCTTTTTGTAAGCTCATGCTTTTCTTCTTCAGTGAGATCCGCCCTTGTCTGCGAGACAAGGTGAATGTTGTCGTAAACGGAGAGCTTTCTGAAAATTGACGGCTCCTGAGGAAGGTAGCTCAGACCCTCACGGGCACGCCTGTACATGGGATAATCGGTAATGTCCCTGTTGTTTATAAATATCTTTCCGCCGTTGTTATTTATAAAGCCCACAATCATGTAGAAGGTGGTTGTCTTTCCGGCTCCGTTGGGGCCCAGCAGGCCTATGATCTGGCCGCCCTCCATGCTGAAGGATATGCCCTTTACAACCTCGCGCTTACCGTAAAACTTTCTCAGACCCTCAACCCTGAGGCTGTATCTTTCTTCAGCCATTGACCTCTCCCGATATCATGCCGTGCAGCGTGACATCTTCCGTGTCTATGTTGACCGTGATGTATGAGGCCCTGTAGTTGTCACTTCCCCAGCTGACCTTTGCATTGCCCTTCAGAGAAAGGGTCTGCTCATCCGAGTTGTATTCAATGCTGTCTGCAGAGCAGGTCAGAAGGCCCTTTTCAGTCACTTTTGAAATGCCGGCCTGCATCTGGAGAAGGATAATGCTTGTCTTCATGCTGTACTCGAACCATGAACCTGAGAGTTTTGCCTCATGCCCGGTGTCCTCAATCTCAATCCAGCCGTCTGAAAGCAGAGTCTCCTCCTCACGGTCAAAGAAGATGTTGGAAGCCGTAATTTTCAGCGAGTGCTCTTTCTCCTCGGCCTGAATGTTGCCGGTGCACTCCACATAGCGGTAGTCTGTTCCGTAAAGCAGAATTCTGTCTGCACGGATTGAGACGTTGTCCGTTGCGGCGTTTGCATTGTCAGACAGCTCCACGCGTCTGTCACCGTCCCTCAGGCTGACTCTGGTAAAGCCGCCGCTGAAGGTAATCTCGGAAGCAAAGACGGATGAGCAGGCAAAGATACCCAGGCACAGCAGACAAAGCAGTGCAGTCAATCTCTTATTCGGAAACCTGATCATCAGAATACCTTCCTTCCAGAATTTCAGTGAACTCATAGGTGTCACTGTCCAGCAGGGCCCTGAAGCCCCTTGCCGTCATTCTTGTGCCGTCCTTGTAGGACAGTCTGACAAGGCCGTCCGTAGACAGGGAACTGGTCTTGTCATCCCATATAAGATTATCACATTCAATAGTCACGTTGTCCGATTTTTTCATAACCCTGACGTTTCCCTCGAGCGTGACGTTCTCATTGTCAAAACTCTCCGCCCTCTTGCATGAACCCTCAAGCTCAATCTCATCCGAGTCCTTGGCTTTCTGCGTGAAGACGGGCTCCTCCAGAACAGTCCTGTTCCTCTCACTGTAGATTGTAATTGTCCGGGCCTGCATCCTCAGCGGAGTCCTGTCCGGCTTGCCCAGGGTGTAGGAGGCCTCCGTCATGATCATGTCCGGCAGCTCCTCATCGGTAACGGCTTTTTCAAGGCCCGCCCTTGAGCAGGAAACGGTGCAGAGGATGAGAAACAGTGAAAAAAAGAGGAACACGGCCGTGCCGGCGGTCTTTTTGTTCATGGGACAAATATACAAAACTTGCCTGTTGATGTAAACTTGCAGACATGAAGGTTTTATTGCTTGGCGAGCTTGTGGGCCGCTGCGGAACAGGTGTGATAAAGAACGCACTCAGAAAATTCAAAGAGGAAAAAGTGGTGGAATTTACCGTAGCCGGCGCCGAGTGCATAACCGGAGGCTACGGTCTGGGCTTCCAGAATGCCCTCACTCTGCTCCACATGGGCATAGACGTCCTGACAATGGGAGAAAAGGCCTTCTACAAACCCGACATGGTGGAAAGCATAGGCAAAAAGGACAGGATTCTCAGGCCCGCCAACTTTCCGGAAAACGCACCCGGACGCGGAATAAGGCAGTTCAGGGTGGGGGAAAGGCGCGTCTGCGTAATCAACATGCTGGGCATGATGGGCTTCTCCAACCCCCATCTCAACAACCCCTTCCTGCTTGCTGACTCCATAGTTGGCCGCGCCCGCTCGGAAACGCCCTTTGTCATCTTCCTCTTCCATGCCCAGGCAACGGCGGAGAAGAAGTCCATGGGCTACCTGCTTGACGGCAGGGTAAGCGTTGTTGCCGGTCTTCACACCAAGGCCCAGACCGGCGATTCCTGCATTCTGCCCGGCGGTACTGCGTACATTACGGACCTGGGCCGTTGCGGCAGCACCATGAGCGTTGGAGGGTTTGAACCCGAAAATGAGATAAGAAAGTACAGGACGTCCCTCCCGGTCAGAAGCCGCGAGAGTTTTGAAAGCCCACAGATGCAGGGCATGCTGGTGGAGCTGGATGAACAGACGGGCCTTGCACTTTCCGTTGAGCAGGTCAAACTGCCCGTTGAAGTAGGAGTACCGGACTGATGTACACGGAAGCAAAGGTAAAACAGATAAAGGAAGACGGAACCGTCATCATGGGCTGCGACACAAAAGCCTGCCAGGGCTGCAAGTGCTCCATGTTCTGCAACAACAAGGACCAGAATGAGTTCACCGCCAGAAATGACAAAAACATAAAGGTCTCGGAAGGTGACACCGTGCGCCTCTACCTGCCGCCGGGAAAGACCATTCTCAGCACGGTAATGGTCTTTGCTCTCCCTCTGGCCCTCTTTCCCCTGGGCTACATTGCAATGAAGAGCCTTCTTAACACCGGGGAAATTGTAAGCGCACTGGGCGGATTTGCCGCAATGGGCATTGCCTTTGCAATTGCCGCCTTCATAAACATAAAGAACAAAAAGGCCCTCATGCCTGTAATTACAGACGGGGCAAAAGGAGATAAATAATGTTTTTCTTTCTCTTGCCTGCACTTATGACCTACAACTGGATCCTCATAGTCTCTGCGGTCGTACCTGCAATAATACTTATGGGAAAGGTCTACAAGGCCGACAAACTGGACAAGGAGTCTCCGGCTCTTATCAGGTCTCTGGTGCTCATGGGCATAATCTCAACATTCTTTGCCCTGGTTTCCGAGCGCATTCTGGGTGCTCTTCTGAGCAGGACCGTTTCCTTTGAATCCCCGCTGTACAACGTGCTTCTGTACTTTGTTGTGGTGGGCTTCTCCGAGGAGACAGCCAAGTACGTGCTTCTCAAAAGAAAGACCTGGCATGACCGTGAGTTCAACTGTCAGTTTGACGGAGTTGTCTACGCAGTAACCGTCTCCCTCGGCTTTGCCCTATGGGAAAACATAACCTACGTCATGATGTACGGCTTCGGCACCGCGCTGGTCAGGGCAGTGACCGCAGTTCCCGGACATGCCTGTTTCGGAGTCTTCATGGGTATCTTCTACGGCCAGGCCAAGCGCTATGACTACCTTAGATGCGGCAAAGCCTCAAGCATCTGCCGCATAATGGCCGTGATTGTACCTGCCCTTATCCACGGCACCTATGACTACATTGCCTCAATGGAAGCGGAAAGCTCCGGCTGGTACTTCCTTATCTTTGTGGCAGTTCTGTTTATAGTTTCCTACTCCATGGTGGTGAATGCCTCCCGAAAGGACAGGCGCATAGACAGGCATTACAGCACATTTGAAATAGTTGACTGAGCTTTTATAGAAAGGGGCTGTAACAATAGTCGGTTTTCCGGCTCAAGAGTTACGGCCCTTCTTTTTTTGTTTACCGCTTCCCACTCCACGCAACCCTTCCTCACTCTACGTGAGTCCTCTTCACTCTACGCAACCCCTCCTGTTTGAACATAATCAGAACAAAATTGGAATCAGGAAGACTTGGGAAGACTTGGGAAGAGAGAAGCGGAGTGATGTAGACTCAGGAAGGGTCAGGAAGACTGGCGTAGACTGGGAAGCAGTGAAGACCAGATAATAAAAGGCTGTAACTCCGGTCTGTTTAATCAGTCTTTTGTTACAGCCCTTAAATTCACATTGAGGACTATTATTTCTTCAAAAGGTCTCTTATCTCCCTGAGAAGCTTAATGTCCTCCGGGTCTTCCTTCGGTGCTGCGGCCGCATCTGCCGCATCCTTGGCTTCCTTGGCCTTCCTGGCCTCTTCAAGCCTGTTCATTGCCTTGATTACAAGGAACATGCAGAAGGCAATGACCACAAACTCAAAGATCTTCTGGATGACCATGCCGTACATTATTGCAATCTCTTCCTTTCCGGTAAGGACATTGGCCTGCTGGATTACAATCTTCAGGTCAGAGAAGTCCACATTACCAACCAGCATGCCTATGAGCGGGTTGATTATTCCGCCTACGAATGCGGTAACTATTGCCGAGAATGCGGCACCTACAACAATACCTATTGCCATCTGCACAACGTTGCCGCGCATGATGAACTGTCTGAATTCCTCAATGAATCTGTTCTTTTTCTTTTCTGCCATGGAAACCTCCTTTTCCGGATTCTATTCTATGATGTGCGCACACGCAGATTCAATAGTCTCCCGTGCCGCATGTTTTGTTGACCAAAAGACAATTATCCAATACTTTTTCCCTGAGGTGTAAACGTCATGGAAATGGACAAGAAGGAAAGAGACTCACTTGTGGTGAGAACAAGCATCACCGGAATAATTGCAAACCTTGTACTTGCTGCATTCAAGTTCTTTGCAGGCCTTATGGCTCACTCAATGGCCATTCAGGCAGATGCCATAAACAACATGTCGGATGCCGCATCATCCATAGTCACCATAGTGGGAACAAAGCTGGCCGCAAAGCCTGCGGACAAGAAGCACCCCTTCGGCTACGGACGCATGGAATACCTGAGCTCCATGGTCATAGGCACACTTGTGCTCTTTGCTGGTCTGCATCCTCTCAGGGACGCGGTGAAGGCCATTTTCAACCCGGGCACTCTTCCTGATTATTCACATATCACGCTGCTGGTTGTTTCAGGAGCCGTCATTGTGAAGATTCTCATAGGAAGACTTTTTGTCTCCACCGGAAAAAAGACCAATTCGGATGCACTTGTGAACAGCGGAAAGGATGCCCTGTTTGACAGCATACTATCGGCGTCCACCCTTGTGGGCGCGGCAGTGTACCTGATTCTGGGTGTTTCCGTGGAGCCTTATGTGGCAGTGTTGATTTCACTCTTCATCATCAAGGCCGGAATTGAGATGCTTTTTGAGACGGTGAGCAAACTGTTGGGCGAGAGCGGAGACTTTGAGAAGGCTGAGGAAATAAAGAAGACAATCATGGCCTTTGAAGGGGTGGAGGGAGTCTATGACATGGTTCTCAACAACTACGGTCCGGACGCCTTCTCGGGTTCCGTGCACATTGCCGTTCCGGACACATACTCGGCCTGGGACATAGATGACCTTATCAGGGACATCCAGGTTAAGGTCTACCATGAGCACAAGGTCATTCTCAACGCCGTCGGTGTCTATTCAATCAACACAAAGGACCCCTTCTACGCAAAGGCGGAGGACAAGGTCATATCCATAGTCAAAGAAAACGAGTTTGTGCGTCAGATTCACGGATTTCACATGAACCGTGAGAGAAAAACCATAAGGTTTGACGTTGTCATAAGTTTTGACGCAAAGGACAGGGTTGCCGTCTACAATGAGATTTACTCACAGGTTCAGAAGGCATTTCCGGATTACACCGTCCAGATGGCTCTGGATACGGATTATTTTGAGTCCTGACGCAAATCTACTGATTGTAATTATTAAGATATTGAATTATTCTATTCCGTGGTGCCCGTCACCAATAATGCAAAAGGATTTAATATGTACAGAATCGTAAGCAAAAAAGAACTCAATCCTACGGTTACACAGATGGAGATTGAAGCTCCTCTCGTAGCAAGAAAAGCCCTTCCGGGCCAGTTCATCATTCTCCGCGTTGACGCTGAGGGAGAGAGAATTCCCCTCACAGTTGCAGGAACAAACCCTGAAAAGGGAACAGTTAAAATTATTTTCCAGGTTGTAGGCGCTACAACAGAGAAACTCAACCACAAGAAGCAGGGTGAGAGCATCCAGGACTTTGTAGGACCTCTCGGAAGACCCACTGAAACAGAGGGAATCAAGAAGGTCTGCATTGTAGGCGGCGGAGTAGGCTGCGCAATTGCACTTCCCGTTGCTGAGGAGTTCCACAGACTCGGCGCCGACGTAACAAGCATTGTAGGCTTCAGGAGCAAGGACCTTCTCATTCTTGAGGATGAGTTCAAGGCTGCATCCAACAAGCTTGTCGTTATGTCTGATGACGGTTCATACGGCCGCCACGGCAACGTGACAGTCCCCCTCAAGGAAATGCTTGAGGCCGGTGAGAAGTTTGACCTCATCATTGCCATCGGACCGGTAATCATGATGAAGTTCGTAGTGCTCACCGCAAAGCCGTTCAATGTTCCCGTCACAATCTCCATGAACCCCATCATGATTGACGGAACCGGAATGTGCGGCGGCTGCCGTCTCACACTCAACCGTGACGGAAAGCGCATCACAAAGTTCGCATGTGTCGACGGACCCGATTTCAACGGATACGAGGTTGACTTCGATGAAGCCATGAGCAGGGGAAGAATGTACTTCCCGTTTGAGCGTCATGCCCATGATGAAGCCTGTAATCTTTTCAAGGAGGCAAAATAATGGCTCTGGATCCCAAGAAACATGAAATGCCCACACAGGACCCCAAGGTCAGGGCTCACAACTTCAGTGAAGTAGCACTGGGTTATACAAAGGAAATCGCGGTTGCAGAGGCAAACCGCTGTCTCAACTGCAAGAACAGACCCTGTGTCCAGGGATGCCCGGTTAACATCAGCATTCCCGAGTTCATTGCACAGATCAAGCAGGAGAATTTTGAGGAAGCCTACAAGGTTATCTCAAAGTCCTCATCTCTTCCCGCAGTCTGCGGAAGAGTCTGTCCCCAGGAAACACAGTGCGAGAGCAAGTGTACTCTGGGCATAAAGTTCGAGCCGGTTGGAATAGGAAGACTTGAGCGCTTTGTTGCAGACTGGCACAACCAGAATGCAAAAGAGAAGGCTGTAAAGCCCGCTTCAAACGGCCACAAGGTTGCCGTTGTAGGTTCAGGTCCGTCAGGCCTCACATGTGCCGGAGACCTTGCCAAGAAAGGCTATCAGGTAACGGTTTACGAAGCACTGCACACCGCAGGCGGCGTTCTGGTTTACGGAATTCCCGAGTTCAGACTTCCCAAGAGCATTGTTGCCAAGGAAGTTGAGGGTCTGAAGGAGCTTGGAGTAGACGTAGAGACAAACGTTGTCATAGGAAAGACACTTACCATTGACGAGCTGTTTGAAATGGGCTTTGAGGCCGTGTTCATCGGCTCCGGTGCAGGTCTTCCCGTCTTCATGAACATCCCCGGAGAGAGCCTCAAGGGTGTTTACTCAGCCAATGAGTATCTGACCAGAAGCAACCTCATGAAGTCCTTCAGGGACGTATGCGACACCCCCATAATGAAGGGCGGCAAGGTTGCAGTTGTCGGCGGCGGAAACGTTGCAATGGACGCCTGCAGAACAGCCCTCAGACTCGGTGCGGAGCACGTCTACTGTGTATACCGCCGTTCAATGCAGGAGCTCCCCGCAAGACGCGAGGAAGTTGAGCATGCAGAGGAAGAGGGAATTGA
>CAMZGJ010000030.1 GCA_947306375.1 uncultured Spirochaetales bacterium | reverse complement strand
GCAGCAGTACCACTTCAAGGTGCTCTTCCACGTTCTGGACAAACTGGGCTACCCCTGGGCCAAAAACCTCCACCACCTCAGCTACGGCATGGTCTTCCTCCCCGAGGGCAAGATGAAGAGCCGCGAGGGCACGGTTGTGGACGCGGATGACCTTATGGCCTCCCTGTCAGAAATGGCCCGCGCTCAGATAATGGAAAAGGGCAGGGAAGAGGAGCTTGAAGATATTGACGCCACCGCTCATGACATTGCACTGGGCGCAATCAACTACTATATGCTCCAGTTTGACCCGACCAAGGACATAACCTTCAACCCAAGGGAGAGCCTGTCCTTCAACGGCAACACCGGCCCCTATCTGCAGTACATGGGCGCCCGCATCTGCTCCATGCTCCGCAAGTATGACGGCCCTGCCGCCGATTCCTTTGACCCCGCCCTCCTTTCCGCGGAGGACGAGAGGGAGATTCTCAAGCTCATTGGCTCATACCCTGAGGTTGTTGCCAAGGCCGGAGAGAAGTACGACCCGTCCTATATCTGCGCCTTCCTCTATGACCTGTCAAAGAAGTTCTCAAAGTACTACCATGACACCCGCATTCTCAATGCAGAGACACCGGCTCTGATCAACGCCCGCGTTGCTCTGTGCAGGATGGTGCTTCAGTGCCTGAAAAATGCATTCTTCCTTGTTGGTATTCCTTTCTTGGAAAGGATGTAGGGCTGTGTTATACTCGTAACCGGTGGTTGATTATGGACAGAACGGCAAAATTCATAGAAACGTTTTATGATGAATACAACAAGTTGGGTCTGATTCTTGAGGAAGAGCAGAAACTGCCGCCCAAAGAGGTTCTCAGCGAAGTATGTTCAGTGCTTCTGGATGCAGGATGCATGCGTGATGAGGGACGTTTTTCCTCATTCAGAGTCTGTTTCCTTGACCCGAAGTCAGAGTTTCTGGATGCCTACATCTTCTCCCACAGCCTCCTGTTCGACAACCCCATACCCTTCAATGTAAAATCAATCCACAAGCTGGCTCCGGCCATCAACCCCGCCATGAGTTATCTGGTTCTTGATACTTCCGAGTATCCCTTTCTCATCCGCGGTATAATTGTAGCCTATACAACCTGGGAAAAAGCCATTGCCGGAGAACAACAGTCCGGCGGCATAAGAATGCCCCGTATTCCCAACATAGCAGTCAACGGCCCCGGTGTAATTGCCGGCTGTTTCGGTGAAACTCCGGTTGTTACCTACAAGTTCGGAAACTGCGTATTCCCCAGAACGGACGTGTTCACCACAAGCCTTGTTGCGGACAAGCTCAGAGCCATGTCCTCCGTTCCGGAGACCGAGTGGTTCTCCTTCCTTTCAAGGGTTATCTGGCGTGCTGAAAAGTATGCTCACGGCGGTGCAGTGCTCATTGTGCCCGACTATGAGTCCTGCGCAGAATACATTGACGTCAAATACAAGCTGCCCTCTGACTTTGTCTTTGACTCGGAGTCCGTAGGAAGGTCCAAGGAACTTATGACCTATGCGGACTTTGTGGCAAAACTCACCTCAGTGGACGGTGCCGTAGTCCTGACCAAGGACTTTGAGCTGATCGGCTTCGGTGCTGAGATTCTGACTGACCGCATGACGCGTAAGCAGCCTGCCATGTGCTTTCTGCGCAATGACAATACTGAGGACAAGAACGCCAGATTCACGGATAACGGCACACGTCACCGTTCAGGCTACAGCTTTGCAGATTCCGTTGAGGGTGCAATTGTAATAGTCATTTCCCAGGACGGCGTGGTAAAGGTCTGCACCAAGCACGAGGGCCGCGTCCACGTCTTCAACGAGGTGGTTCTCTCTTTGGGCTGATTTGCCTGTCTTTGCCTGTCCGTCTATAGCATTTGTTTGTCCGTCTATGTACTTTGCCTGTCTATCTATACACTTTGCCAGTCTGTCTATGTCCGTCTATGTACGCTTTTGTGTCGGAGAGTCCGGAAAGAACAATAAGTGCCGGTAAACAGCCGGTGTGCAGTATTCAATGATTGTCGGTCACTTCAGGTCTTTTAAAAAGTCCATCAGACTGTCCCAGTATGATTCATCCGTAGTTGAAAGGCCCCTGCGGAAGTAGGGGGTCAGGATGTCTGCACAGGCATCCGTGTCATTTATGGAGAGCCAGCCCCTCTGTACCGTAAAGTCCAGGGCAACAAGGATGCGGGCGCGGAGCATGGAGTTGAGAGAACCGTCCAGGGCTTTTGCCGTGCCGTCTGTCAGTTTTTTCTGTTCAAGAAAAGACAGGTAGGCATAGAGGGGAAAGGCTGTGAATGTATCCGTAATGGAGTTAATGAGACCCGTGAACAGATCCTGAAGGTCACGGGCTTTGAAATTGACCGAGAAGCTGTCTGCTTTTATGGATGAGATACAGAACTCCAAAGCTGCCTGTTTGAGGGCCTGAAAACTCTCAAAGTGGCTGAAGACGGTGGCCTTGGTTATGCCGCTCATTGATGCAATGGTGCTCAGAGAGACTTTGTCAAAGCCTTCAACAGCGCCGGTTTCCAGATAGGATTCTATGATTCTCTGTCTTGTGTCTTTCATGTCACGGACAGTATTTCCTACCGAACGGTCGGTTGTCAAGATGCAACATGACAATTATTTTTACCATGTGCGTTGATGTTTTTTCCGGTGCGGGATATAACCTGACTGTAAATTTCAGAATAAGGATGTGTAAAATGTACGCACTCGTAGAAATTCTCGGAAAACAGTACAAGGCAGAAGCAGGCAAGGAGATTCAGGTTGACCTGGTCAACGCAGAGCTCGGTGCCCAGCTTACATATGAGTCTGTTCTTGCAGTTGTTGACGGAGACAAGGCAAAATTCGGCGCACCCTATGTTAAAGGTGCTAGTGTTGTAGCAACCCTTCAGTCCAATTTCAAGGACGCAAAGGTCCGTGTCTACAAGTTCCACAGAAGAAAGGGATACCGCAAGACCCAGGGTCACAGACAGCAGTATTCAGTTCTCAAGATTGACAGCGTGAACGCATAAGGAGGCAATCAATGGCTCATCATAAAGGTGGTGGTTCATCAAAGAACGGAAGAGACTCCAATGCCCAGCGTTTGGGTGTCAAGCGCTACGGCGGACAGGTTGTAAAGGCCGGTGAGATTCTGGTACGCCAGCACGGCACCAGAATTCATGCAGGTGAAAACGTAGGACTCGGTTCCGACTACACTCTTTTCGCAAAGGCAAGCGGCAAGGTCTGGTTCCACGAGAGGAACAACAGACACTATGTCAGCATTGTGACAGAAGAGTAAGCACAGAGAAATCTCATGTTCGGTTTTTCAGATGAAACCTATATAGACATTGCCTCCGGAAACGGGGGCAATGGTTGTGTCTCATTCAGAAGGGAAAAATTCGTTCCCAAGGGAGGTCCCGACGGCGGTGACGGCGGACGGGGCGGAGACATTGTCTTTGTAGTGAAGAAAAACCTCAGAACACTTGCGCATCTGAAGATCATCAGGACCTTCAGGGCGGAGAACGGAAGAAACGGAAGCGGAGCACGCTGCTACGGACGTGACGGCAGGGACATGGAAATCCCGGTACCCGAGGGAACCGTAATCAAGGATGCCCGGACGGGGGAGATAATCAAGGACCTGACCGGAATTGACAGGTATGTCTTCCTGCAGGGCGGACGCGGAGGTCTGGGAAACTGGCATTTCCGCACATCCACAAGGCAGGCACCGCGCTTTGCACAGCCCGGTGAGAAGGGCATTGAAATGCGCGTGGGACTGGAGCTTCTGGTCATAGCGGACATAGGCTTTGTCGGCTTCCCAAATGCGGGCAAGAGCTCGCTGATGAACATGCTGACAAATGCACGCAGCAAGGTTGCTCCCTATCCGTTCACAACAAAAATTCCGCAGTTGGGCATGATGAGGCTCAACGACCAGGATGTTGTACTTGCAGACATTCCGGGGCTTATTGAAGGAGCCAGCGAGGGTGCGGGAATGGGCTTCAAGTTCCTCAAGCACATCTCAAGAACCGGCGGACTGGCCTATCTGATAGACTGCTCACAGCCGGACTTCATGGACAGGTATGACAAACTGCGCGCCGAACTGGGCGCCTATTCCGAGGACCTTCTCCGGAAGAAGGAAATCATAATAGGAACAAAGCTGGATGAGGACGGGGCACCTGAGAACTTTGCCCTTCTCAAGGAAAGATTCAGCAGGAGCGGAGAGGAAAAGAAATGCTTCGGCATGACCATACTTGATGAGAGTACGGTCAGACCCATCATGTATGCCTTTGCCGAAATGGCGGGCAACAATGAACAGGAGGAAGAGTCGGACGGCTTTACCAGCCACCCCGACACGGATGCATACTATCCGGAGGTTCCGGAAACGCAATGAAGACGGCAATACTGGGCGGAAGCTTTGATCCCATCCACCTCGGTCACCTCTTCCTTCTTCACAGTGTTGTCTCACGAACGGAATACAGGAACATCTACGTCATTCCGGCGGCGCAGAGCAACTTCAAAAGAGAAAACGCATGTACGGCTTCAGACCATGACCGTCTTGAGATGGTAAGGCTTGCCGTACGGGATTACAGGGAAATATACCCGCAGGATCAGGTCCGTATCACAGTCAGTGACATGGAACTGAAAAGAGGCGGGATTTCATACACACTAGACACGGTGAAAGCTATACTTGATACTGAAAAACAGGACAGGGTGGGACTGATAATAGGAGATGACCACATCTGCGGTCTCACGCGCTGGTACGGTTTTGAGGAACTGAAGACAAAGGTTGTGTTCATTGTGTGCAGAAGAATCGCCGGCAGAGCGGACTTTGAAAACACGCAGATGCCGGAGGGCACGCAGTACATAATGCTGGACGTGGATCAGGTTTCGCCTGAAAGCGCAACGGCAATCAGGGAGAACAGGGAGCAGAGCATGGCCTTCCTGTCCCCGGGGGTAAGGGAATATGTCAGATCAGAGAATCTGTACAACTGAACAGCTTTCGGACGTGCTGAAAAAGACCGTCTCCGAAAGGCGGTTCATCCACAGCGTGGGTGTTGCGCAGACCACATGCATGCTGCTGGACTACTACGGATGTACGGATTATGAAAAGACATGGAACGGCTTTGAGGCCGGTTACTTCTGCGGACTTGCCCATGATCTCTGCAGGGAAATGCCCGGTCCGGTTCTGATTGAATACTGCAGAAAGAACGGCGTGCACCTGACAAAGTGGGAGATTGAGAGTCCGGTCCTTGCCCACGGAAAGGCAAGTGCCTTCATGGCCGGACAGCTTGTTCCGGGCTACCCGGAAAGCTGGAAGCGCGCAATAGAGGCCCACACAACGGGGCTGAACGGCCTTGATGACCTTGCGCAGGCCCTCTTTGTGGCGGACTTCATAGAGCCTTCACGCACCTTCCTGACGGAGGAGAAGAGAAGGGAATATCTGGCAAATCCAAGCCTCACGGCCTGTGAATATGCCATACTGTGTGACATGATTGCCCACTGGAAGGAAAAGGGCTACCATGACGCTTCGGAGGGCTCACTCCTTCTGAAGCGGGAACTTGAGGAAAAACTGGGAATATGAAAAAGGCAACGGTCCTGCTTGTAACTGCACTGATAGTACTGCTCTCTTTTTCTTCATGTAAGGCCTCCGGCGATGTCTGTTACTACGGATTCTTCGGCGAGAAGGCAGTGCTGATTCTCTATTCCTCACCCAAGAACACCCTGTACGAGATAAACGTTCCCATAGACCAGATAACACTGTGGGGAAGGGCAAACGGCATAGAAAGCATGAGCGCCTCAATGCTCAGCTACGTGGGCCTTCGTGAGGACGGCTTCATGAAGGGAAACATCCAGGTCTACAGTGCCGTGCAGGACATACTGGATGCCCTTTCAACAAAGACGGTAAATACTCCGGAGACAAGACTTGAGGTTCTTGTCACAAGGCAGGAACTTCTCAGAAACAGGGAGCTTATTGAGAACATGAACAGGCTGTGCGGGACGGATTTCTCCGGCCTGATACATGCAATAGAGGGAAAGTCCGTATCTGTGCGGTATTATGACATTTCCCCCTACCTGAGAAGCGACGACATATACTATTCAAAAGACTATTTCAGCAGATGGCTGGCCCATGTGCTCGGAGAAAAAAGATGAGAAAAGAGATAGAAGAAAAAGCACTTGCAATACAGCAGTTCCTCAACGACCACAAGGGCCTGAACACCCAGGTCATAGATGTGTCCGAAGAATGCTCATGGACTGACTGCTTTGTCATAACAACCGTAAACAGCCTTGGCCACCTCAGGGGCCTTGCCCACGAGCTCTGGGGCTTTCTGATTGATCTGGGCCTTGAGGTGAACAACCGCCGCAAGACCCCCGGCGATGACGGCTGGGAGCTTGTGGACTGCAACGATATAGTCATTCACCTGATGAGCCAGGAACTCAGGGATTTTTATACCCTTGAGAAGCTCTGGCAACCTCTCCGCTGAGGCTCTCAAAGGCGTTTTGCCCGTTTACAAATACCTCTTTTATTCCTGAAGGCTCAGCATAGGGTTCTGTTGTTGATGAATTGTCCTTTAGCTCAACCGGGTCAAAGACAACAATATCCGCCTTCTTTCCCTCTGCAAGAATGCCCCTGTCCGTAAGGCCGGTGCGCTGTGCAACTCGGCCCGTCATCCTGTTTATCATCTCCTCATAACTGAGAATTTTCTTCTGCTTGCAGAATTCATCCAGTATGTGGACTGCGGCGCTTGAACTTCTGGGATGGGCAACATTACCCGTGTACAGGGCATCTGTGCCGAAGCACATGAGCGGATCCTTCATTATCTTTATCAGGTTCTCCGTGCTCTGGGTAATGTCAAACATAAGCGCGCTTCCCTTTTCCTCTATGAGGAGGGTAAAGAGAGCGTCATAGCAGTCTGTACCCATCTTCTCTGCGCACCGGGTGAGGGTAAGGCCTCTGTACTGCATGTTGGTCTCAAGCACGGCAATGCTTATGTTGTCAAAGCCGCAGAGCTCAATAACGCTGTCCCATCCGTCCGGATGCTCAATGCAGTCTGTCAGCTCCTTCTTGTATGAGGGGTCGGTCAGGGCCTTTTGAAGAGATTTGACAAGGTCCTCATGGCTCTTTTGGAGCATTGAAGGGGGTAGGAGGCTGTACAGGCTTGTGCTGCCGTACTCATAAGGGTACTGGTCAAAGGCTATATCAAGGCCCCTGTCCCTTGCGTTGTGTATCTTTTCAAGGACCGGGTCTATGTACTTCTGGTTCTTTGTGCCTATGGCTTTGAGGTGGGAGATTTCAAGCTTTACGTCCGTTTTGAATGCGTAGTTGATAACCTCATCAACCGAGGAGAGGATAAAGTCTCCCTCACAGCGGTGGTGAACGCAGAACAGGGCATTGTGTTTCTTCACAACCCTGAGAAGGGCAAGAATCTCATCCTCATCCGCGTACATGTTGGGCGCGTAGTAGAGCCCCGAGGACAGGCCCAGACAACCCTCTGATAGGGACCGGTCCAGAAGGACGCACATTCTTTCAACCTCTTTTGAAGTGGCGCGCCTGTTGGGGTTGCCCTCAATTGCCCGCATTCGGAGCATTCCGTGGCTCTGAAGGAAGCCTATGTTCATGGCGCTGTGAATCAGGGACGTGTAGGATGGAAAGTCCGTCCAGGTCCAGTTCGGATAGTGGCCCAGGATGTCCGCAAAGGCAGGCCTGTCTCCCGCTCTGCGCGGGAACACTCCCACACCGCAGTTCCCGGAAAGGTCAAATGTAATGCCCTGGGCAATCTTGTGGCGCATTGAGGGGTCTCTGAGCACCTCAAGGTCACTGTGTGCGTGCATGTCCATGAAGCCGGGGCAGACAATGCAGCCCCCTGCGTCTGTTATTCTGTCAGCCTTTGCGTTTATGCTTTTATCCAGGGAGACAATAAAACCCTCTTCAATCAGAAGGTCTGCCTTGAAAGAGGGTTTTCCGGTACCGTCAATGACGGTTCCGTTCTTTATCAGTGTCCTCATGACTTGATAATTGCCTCCTTTATCATGTCAATCAGGTTCTTTGTGTTTCCGCGTATGGTGGCAGAGGCCAGAGCCGCCTTCAGCTCCGTTGCGCCCACACCTGAGAATTCAACTCCGGGGAAGCCGTTTTTAAGCAGTTCCGCTTCAAGGAAGTAGAAGGCCGTTGCCGTGTTGCCCTGCACAAAGGGCTGTATGCGCATGATTTCGCTGAACAGGAAGGCTGCCCTTGCAACGGGGTGGATTATGTTCCATGAGTTGGAATACTGGAGCAGGGCAGCATCAAGCTCCGCCTGATGCTTTTCCGTTCTGAATACTCCGCCGTCAATCAGGATGTTGAACATGAGCTTTGAGTTGATATTCTTTATTGCGGTTTCCGACACATCAAAGTTCATCTCGGAGAAGACCGAGTTGATGTTCAGAATCTCAAGGTGGGATTTGAGATCAAATTCCTGCTTGTTCAGCCTGATTACATCCTCAATCTGCTCCGGGGTGTATGACTTTCCGTCGTACTCCAGAATTCCAAGAACAAGGCTTTTTCTCTGCGCGGCGGTCAGGGAACACTTATGCTTCTTCCTTCTGGCGTCCACTTCCTTGTAGTCCTGGCTGCCGGTTCTGAGGTCGCGGTTCTTGAGGAATCTTGTTTTTCTGCCGTCAACGGGCTTGGAGCTTGAAACCGGTATGTTCCAGTTCCAGCTGCCGCACCTTCTCACGCCTTCAATCTTTCCTTCAAGGCAGAGAGCTCTGACACGCCTTTCGCTTATGCCCCATTTCTCCGCCGCAATCTTTACATCCATGTATTCCATATAGTTTTTCCCGTGGCCTCAGAAGGAGAAAATGACCTTGAACTGAAGCTGTGTATCAGGTCTTGTTGCATATTCTCCGCTGATTATTGTGGCAGCCTGAAGACCTATGTTGAACAGTTCAAAGCACCTGAGCTCAATCTGTGTTCCCAGAACGGAAAGAATTTTGTCGGCTTCAACGGCTGCAATGCCGTTATGACCTGTGTTGAAATAATTTCCGAAGGCATAGCCGTTGTCAAAGAACAGGGTAGCTGCAGGCTGGAGACACTTGAAGATTTTGTATTTGAATGCAAGTCTCAGGTCCATGTTGTTAACTATTGAAAGCGTGGTGTTGTAGCTGTTGTAAACCAGGCCGCGGACAAAACGACCGGCTGAATACTGCTTCTGGATGTATACGGGCACTGCGTCCCCGTCGATGAACGTGAAGTTGACCGTATCTGCCACAGACAGTGTTATATTGTCATTTTCAAGAAGCATCCAGCCGCCCTTTGCGTTGGCGTTGAGCCCGTAGAAGTTTTCGGGGCTTGCCATTATTCTGAGTCCGGCGCTGTATCCCTGTGTCTTGTCAAAACTCTGTTCCATCATGTTGAATCTGCCGCCCAGGTAAAAAACGTGGAAGGCCTTTCCGTCCTTGGAAATGTCAGGATAAATCTTTGTGTTTTCTCTTGTGGAACTTGCTTCCATTTCGTTGTTGAACCAGTCATCAAAGGTGACAACGGGCTTCTTTTTGCCTTCACCTCTCCATCTTTCTATATTGTCCTTCCTGGGGAAGCCGCCGCCGTCGGGAAGGAGGATTGAATCCTTTGCCTTTTCCCAGCGTCCCTCGTAACCTGCAAAGACGGTGAACAGGTCATTTGAAAGGCCCTGGGAGAGTTCCAGACCCCATCTGAACTGTGCTACATCATAAATCTGTATGTTTTCCCTGAGAGGCTCTCCGGTATCCGGGTCCTGAAGGAGGAATCGCTGGGCGTATCCTGCGCCCGCGGAGAGCTTTATTCCGGTTGTGTTGCCGGGGAGGAATGTGAAACCGCGGTATTCCACGCCCAGTGTGGCGGATGTGGGGATACCGAACAGGATTTCACTGTGGTTTTCCGTGTCGCTTGCGCTGAATTTGAAATCTCCGGCAAAAGCGCCGAAGAGACAAGTAATTACAAGTATTGCCGTTATCAGTTTTTTCATATCTGACTCCTTGTGAATCTGGTCAAATCATACTACTTTTCAGGACCGGGATAAAGTTATTTATTTCCGAAAAAGGATGTTTTTAAAATTGCGTACTTTTCTTGTCCTAAAAAGTTGAGTTTTGCTTGAAATGTGCGTTTTCTGTGTTAAAATCAATGATGTAATAAATAATACGGCGGATGAAACATTCCGTTACAGGAGGAAAAATGAAGAAAAGAATTCTCGTTGCAATGCTTATTCTTGCAGCACTTGTAGCAGTATTTGTAGGCTGTGCAAAGAAAGCTGAAGCAGCTCCCGCAGCAGCTCCTGCAGCAGCCGCTCCCGAAGCAGCTCCCGCAGCTCCCGCAAAGCAGCTTTCAAGAGTGCAGCAGGTAATTGTTGAGGCACAGAAGCTTTCATTTGAAGAACTTGCAAAGAAAGCTATTGAAGAGTCCAAGGGCAAGACACTCTACGGCGTAGGTAACTCCTCACGCGGTAAGACAGCTCTCCCCC
>CAMZGJ010000029.1 GCA_947306375.1 uncultured Spirochaetales bacterium | reverse complement strand
AGCGCAGAAAAAGGGGGGAGGAAAACGAGGTTTTGTTCCCATAACTAAAGTGTATGCGAAAAAAAGCGGCTGCACTTCTGTGCTTACTTACAATTACTGTCTCTGCCTTTGCCCTGGATATAAAACCGGAAGTCCGGAGAGATTTCCGTTTGGGAATCTCCAATCTGGCCCGGACAAGCAATCTCTGTTCTCTTTTTCATTATTCGGAAAGTTCAATATCCTTCCGGACCGCCGTCGGAACCCTTGATTTGGGTTTGGGCGTATTCCGGGGCAGGGCAGAGTCTTTTTATAACTTCAGCACCTTCACGGGAAGCGGAGACTTCACCTCCGCGGGGCTGCAATTCCTTCTGGGAATGAAATACGGGCGTTTTGAACTTGATGCCCGCGCCGGTCTTTGCGCCCTGTTCCGCGGAAGTCTTTCTTCCGGGTTCAGAACCCTTGTCAGGGCAGATCTCTGTCCGGTCATTGCAAAGGCAAAGGCCGGAAATCTGTGTTTTGCCCTGGGCATGCCCCTGGGCTTTGCGTTCAATGCATCCGAATCCATGTTCACTGCGGGAATAAGCATAAAGGCCTTTGCTGCAGGGGAGGATAAATGAAAAGAGAAGCTTTCTTTTCAATCTGGCTGCTCTCTCTTGTCTTTGTGTTGAGTTCCTGCTCGGACGGTCCCTGCAGCGGATCTGAGCCCAAGGCTATGGTTGTCTGCGTGGGGCTGGACTACTGCAACAGCACTGTTTCCACACTGCCTGGAACTGTATCGGATGCTGTTGAGGTATGTGCCTGTCTTGAAGGCATTTACGCGGCAAAAGGCGTGGAATGCGAGTCAGTGCTCATGCTCTGTGAGGGAGAGAATCCCGACACACGGGATGCTCTCTATCCGTCTGCGGAGAACATAAGAAAAACCATTGGCGCCCTAAGACCTCAAAGTTCGGATCTTGTAGTTTTCTACTGGTCCGGCCACGGCCATAAGGACAGCAGGGGAATGTTTCTTGCCGCGGCTGCCGGAGACGGGGCGGATTATACAAAACTGTATGCCTCGGAGCTGCTTGAATGGGCGCGGAGTCTGAACTGCAGCGCGGTCATTGTTCTGGATTCCTGCTACTCGGGCAATGCGGTGCAGGACGGCGGCGCGGATTTTATACAAAGCCTCAGGACCCTTACGGAGGAGGTTTATGAGCCGGATGTCTGTATTCTTGCGGCCTGTGCGGAGGACAGCCTCTCCTATGTGACATCCGTTCCCTCCGGGGACGGACCTGCAAGGGCGCACAGCGTGTTCACCGCATCTTTGCTCAGGGTAATGGGCTGGCAGTGTTCCGCAAACCGCACAACGCAGGTCCGCGGAAGAAATGCCGAGGGGTACCTTTGCACCCTTCCTTCAAGGACCAATACGGCTGAGCTGACGGAACTTGTCCTGAGGGACATGAGAATAAACCGGGAAACTGAAAAACAGGTGCCGGAAACAGCGGGAACTGCCTTTCCCGTGTTTCTGATCCCCTGAAAGGAGTAAATAGAATGAAAAAAAGAATCTTCACGGCCCTTGCGGCCCTGACGGCGGTAATGCTTCTGGCTGTTTCATGCAACCAGGAGGCGGGAAACGGTACATCCGGCTATTCAACGGTTCTGATAAAGCCGGTAATCAGCGAATCCAAGGCTCTGACGTCAAGTGCAATTGTTCCAACAAGGTACACCTACACGGCAACCCAGAACTTCTCATCCGAAGGAGTTTCCTCGGATCTGGGCGGAACAAGCGTTGAGAAAGACCTGACAAAGGGCAGCGGGGACTTTTATGCAACGGCAGACAGATTTGCCCAGGGAAAATGGACCTTCACGGTAAAAGGCTATGTTGAGGTGTCAGACAACCCGGAGGAAGATGTTTTCGTGTATCAGGGCTCTGCGGAGGCTTACCTTACACAGAGTGAGCACACGGTTTATGTCCCCATGACGGCACAGTTCAGTTCGGATACATCCGTAAAAGGAAGTGTAACTGTAACACCTACGTCCATAAGGCTTGCAGACGGGGATGACTGCGGACGTTTTGAGGTGAAAATCCTTACACCCGAAGGGACTGAGCTGTCTTCCTACAACACAAATATAACGGCAGAGCCGGATCCTTCGGATGTCCTGAACAACGTAAAGGGTACGGGAACAATACAGCTTCCGGAAGGCCGGTACATTATGACGATCAGATACGTGGTGGGAACGGATTATCTGGGACCTGCACAGGTTGCAATCAAGGTCAAAAGCGGAATTGAGACTACAGTCAGCGGAAAGGTTGAAAGCGGTTCGTTTACAACTCCTTCCTTGAGCATGAGATATCTTGGCGGAAGTCTTGTAAAGAGCAGTTCTGCGGATTCCGAGGACAACTATACGTTCACCTTCACTCCTTCCGGCGTGACCACAGGACTTACATACAGGTGGTACGTCAACGGAGCCGTACAGACCAATTCTGTCAGCAATCCCAATGTCTTCAAGTTCGGCAGCGGCATTGCCGCGGGCGTTTACTACGTAACATGCGTTGTCTCCACCGGAGAAGGTGCCAGCGGAGACATATTCAGTGCAACCGAGGTTCTCTACCTTAAATAACAGGAGGTTATTCCATGAGATTCATTACGAGGGGCTGTGCCGTTCTTCTGCTGCCGGTATTGTCCGTTCTGTTTTTACATGTTGCTTGTTCACAGGAGATGTCGGGGCAGACAGTGACGCTCAGTCCCTCGTATGAGTCTTCCAAGACCGCGGAGGATATTTCAATAAGTCCGGACCCCGGAACCAGGGCCTCCGTAATAAAGTACAAGGCCCGGAGGGCTGACGGAACATCTTCTGCGGCAAGTGTCTCCGACTGGACCGAAGCCTCTTCCTCTGCGGACAGCTTTCAGATAAGCAACGTCTCTGCGGGAAGGTGGATATTCACCGTGGGAGCTTTTACAACTGCGGGTCTGCAGATGTATGAGGGCTCTGCGGAAGTGATGGTTCAGTCCGGAAGGAACGTAAGCGCCACGGTTGTCATGATGCACTGCCGGGAAAGCGCCAGGGGCTCGCTGCTCATAGATGTAAGTTCCTATGCCAGGCGCGGAGTTGCTTCAAACACTCTCAGCGTGAAGTACAGAAGGGCGGGGGACAGTGCATGGACTGAGGTGGAAGTCCTGCCCGGAACACTGACTGAAAACTACAGCATTATCCCGTGGAACAAGGAGATAACGGGGCTGAGCGGAGGCAGATATGAGGTTTGTCTGAACTGCATGAGAGACGGCAAGGCTTACGGAGGCAAGACCTTCACGGTAGATGTTTTTGCCGGAAGAAGATCCTCCGTCACCGGTTTTCTGAGCGGCGGTGAGACGGAAAAGCATGAGACTTTGAAAATATCCCTGCATGACCTGATAGATATTGCCGAAACATTTGACGTCAGACTTCCCATAGTGGGTTTTGTAGACACCCTGACAGGGCAGGATTTTACTGAAGAAATACTGGCCAAGGGCGGGGAGCATACCCTTTACAACTGCAACGCATCCGGAATATCCGGGTATATGAGTTTTGACAGTCTGGGTATAAGACCCGTGTACATGCAGAATTACACGGATGAGCAGAAGCGTGCCGTAAAGCTGCTTCTGGTTACAAGAAACTGTCAGATATCCGCCGGTACAAATACAGGATGGCTTGCCAATACCTACAACAAGGTTCCTGCGGTGAAGACCGTGTATGTTAACAGGAACCTGGATGTCATGGCTCTGTACTTCGCTTCCAATGTGGACAGGCTCATCCTGGGCAGAGACCCGGCATTCACAAAAATATCGTACCGCAGCCTGTCAGTTATGAACTCCGTTCCGGAGCTCTATATCCCTTCCAACATAAAGGAAATAGAGGAGGACGCGGTTGCCATCCACTCCCCGAATCTTGTTGTCTGGTGCGCCCAGCCGGCGGGGACTTTTGAGGATTACTGTCTGGCGGTCAGAGGCTTCAAAAACATCAGCTGGAATACGGAGAAACCGATAAGAGAGTTGTGATGCAGTTTCTGCACTCAACCCTGAATGTCTTACCGTTGGCCCTGAGGGTATAAGTATTGTTTTTGCTGCAGCCTTTGCACGGCAGACCCAGGGAACTGTGCCTGAAACAAACCCTGCTTATAAACAAAGGAAGCTCTGAAGCAGGTTTTGCAAAGACTCCCAGAATACCGGGCACAATTTCCCTTGCTTCCTGCCATGCAAGGCTGTTTTTGATGTAAAGGAAACTGTCCGCAAAAACCTTTGCCTCCGGGTGGGACGCAGCCCATTTTAAATGTGCAATGTTGTTCAGGCCGAACAGGGTACCGGGTTTCTCCCTGAGAATCCTGTCCGCCTCATCAAAGCACTCCTGTTCTCCGAACATGACGGGACTCATGCGGAACATGGCCTCGGACTCCTCAAGAGCGGGTATGTCCTGCGCTTCAGGAGCCCTGAAGTCCTCCGTTGAGATGCAGTGTTTCTCAAAATCCTCATCACAGAGGGCATAGAAGTCCCGCCTTATCTTCTTGAGTCCGGAAAGGGGGATGAAGGGCCTTTGGGCGGAGGAACCGTTGCGGACCTTTACATCTGCGCAGGTGAAAAGGCTTTTGTCCGATGCCCTGAAGACCTTCTCAAGAATCTCCCGGGCAGGCACGTCGGAGACGGCCTGTGAGACAGGACTTTCAAAGAAGCAGCCGTTGATCTCAAGTCCCGTATCGGTTATCAGGATATCCAGGTCAACCGGTTTTCTGTACATGGGTATGTTCTCCTGAAGGGTTCCCATGTTCATGTTGTGAAGAGAAACGCACATTATTGGGGTGCCGCTTTCAGGTTTTACGGAAAAAGCGGATGAGGGGAAGTCTATGGTCACAAGGCGGCCGGCACTTACGAATGTCCTGTCCTTCTCATGCAGGGAAAGGGGGAAGCCGGCACTCTCTGCGCCGCTTATCACCAGAAGGCCGTCACGCACTGCAAGAGGTCTGTCAAAAACAACTTCCGCCGTGTCTCTGAGGACTCTTTTGATCCTTCCCACCTCAATTCCCCTGTGGCCGGGATAGTCCGGACATGTAAGGCTCTCATGACCCCTGTTTCCGTCCTTTGTGTTGTGGAAAAAGCCCTTTGTGAGCTGTCTTGCAAAGGAGATTTTCACCGCATCCTCCTCTGCGCGGGCTGTCTCGTCATCCCCGTCCAGAAGGGCTCTGTAGTACCTTGCGCAGTGGTAGACGTACTGGGGAGACTTCATGCGGCCCTCAACCTTGAAAGCCTGCACTCCCGCATCCCGCAGGGTGCGGATATCGGGACCCAGGCAGAGGTCCCGCATGCTGAAGGGCCAGAATTTTGCGGGTCCGTCGTCACATGAGAACCATGAGCGGCATATCTGGGCGCATTCACCGCAGTTGGCGCTTCTTCCCGTGAGGGCCTCTGAGGCCATGCACAGTCCGGAGAAACCGAAACACAGGGCGCCGTGGATGAAAACCTTGAGCTCCACGTCCGGGCAGGCCTGTCTTATCTCCCTTATTTCCTGCAGGGAAAGCTCTCTTGAGAGAACAACGCGCTCAAAGCCCATCTCCTCAAGCTGCCTTACCCCTGATACCGTGTGTGCTGCAAGCTGGGTGGAGGCGTGAAGCGGCAGGGCGGGGTGGTGTTTTCTGATAAGGCGCGCAAGCCCCAGGTCCTGCACAATTATTCCGTCCGGCTCAATGTAATCCAGGTGCCTGAGAAGGCTTTCCACCTCCGGCATGTCCGAATCCTTTACAAGCGTGTTGAGCGTGACATAGAACTTTTTCCCCTTGTCCAGGCAGACCTGCTTGAGTTTTCTCAGGTCCTCAAAAGAGAAGTTGACCGCGCCTTTTCTGGCGGAAAAACTCTTCATGCCCAGGTAAACCGAGTCCGCGCCTCCCTCAAAGGCGCGAAGTGCGCACTGCAGGGAGCCTGCCGGCAGAGAGAGGTCAGTGTCCGGTAATCCGTGTTTTTCCATACACCGGAAGTCTACCACAGAAGTGTTTACCTTGATAAGGTCGGAGGAATAGACTATTCTTTAAAGGAATCGGCGGAAATTCCGCCGGGGAATATAAGGAGAAACCAGATGACACTTAATGACGTAAAACATCCCGGTCTGAAGAAATGGGTTGAGGATTTTGCAAAACTCACTGCGGCAGACAAGGTTTATGTATGTAACGGGTCCAAGGAAGAATATGACGGACTGATTGACGGCATGGTGAAGAGCGGTCTTGCTACCCGTCTCAACCCTGCAAAGAAGCCCGGAAGCGTTCTTTTCCGCTCAGATCCTTCTGACGTTGCACGTGTGGAAAAGAGAACCTACATTGCAGCAAAGACACAGGAGGGAGCAGGTCCCACGAACAACTGGATAGATCCTGTTGAACTTAAGAAGACAATGACGGAGCTCTACAGGGGAAGCATGAAGGGCCGCACCCTTTACGTAATTCCGTTCTCAATGGGTCCGGTAGGTTCCGAATTCTCAAAGATCGGTGTTGAGCTTACAGACAGCGAATACGTTGTTGCCAACATGATCATCATGGCAAGAGTAGGCACAAAGGTTCTGGACCAGCTGGGAACGGACGGCTACTTCGTACCCTGCTACCACAGCGTGGGCAAGCCGCTTGCGGCAGGCCAGTCAGACAACGGCGTATGGCCCTGCGCAGACATGGACCACAAGTACATTGCACACTTCCCCGAGACAAGGGAAATCTGGTCATACGGCTCAGGTTACGGCGGAAACGCACTGCTCGGAAAGAAGTGTCTTGCACTCAGAATCGCAACGGTTCTTGCACGTGATGAAGGCTGGCTCGCAGAGCACATGCTCATCCTCAAGATCACAAATCCCGAAGGCAGGGTACGCTACATCACTGCAGCATTCCCCAGCGCATGCGGAAAGACCAACCTGGCCATGCTCATTCCCACAATCAAGGGCTGGAAGGTTGAGACACTGTCTGACGATATTGCATGGCTGCGCTACGGCAAGGACGGAAGACTCTATGCCATGGCAGTTGAGACAGGCTTCTTCGGCGTAGCTCCGGGAACATCCATGAAGAGCAACGCAAACGCCCTTATCTCCGCTTCAAAGAACACAATCTTCACAAACGTCGGCCTCACGGAGGACGGAGACGTATGGTGGGAAGGTATCGGCTACGACGCACCGGGCCCGCTCACGGACTGGAAGGGAAACAGATGGGTACAGGACAAGAACGACAAGGAACAGGCTCCCGCCGCTCATCCCAATTCACGTTTCACGGCCCCTGCAGTGCAGTGCCCGATTCTTGCAAAAGAGTGGGATGATCCCAACGGAGTTCCCGTATCTGCAATTCTGTTCGGCGGACGCCGCCCCAGCACAATTCCTCTTGTCCACATGTCACGCAACTGGACACACGGAACCTTCCTGGGCTCAATTGTGGGATCTGAAGTCACGGCTGCAACACTGGACGTTGCAAGCGGCATAAGACGTGACCCCATGGCAATGAAGCCGTTCATCGGATACAACGCCGGAGATTACTTCCAGCACTGGCTGGATGTAGGCAAAGCCGCAAAGGACCAGAGCCTGCTGCCCAAGATCTTCTATGTCAACTGGTTCAGAAAGACGGCAGACGGCAAGTGGCTGTGGCCGGGCTACGGTGACAACAGCCGCGTTCTGAAGTGGATCTTCGAGTGCTGTGACGGCACTGCAAAGTCAGTTGAGACACCCATAGGAATCATGCCCACGGTCGATGCAATAGACAGACCCGAAGGCGTATCCGAAGCAGACATGAAGGAGCTGCTCAAGGTTGATGTTGAAGGCTGGCTGAAGGAAGTTGAAGATGTCCGCAAGAACTACTACCCGCAGTTCGGAAGTCACCTTCCCAAGGAGCTTTCGGCAATGCTGGACACTCTTGAGAACAACCTCAAGGCTGCCAAATAACTGAAAAACAATCCGGGCCGCAACACCTTCTGAAGTTGCGGCCCTTTTTATGTGAGGAACTTATGGGAAAAAGAGAAGACTACATATCATGGGATGAATACTTCATGTCCGTTGCCGTTCTTTCCGCAATGAGGAGCAAGGACCCCAACACACAGGTGGGTGCCTGCATTGTGAACGAGAACAAGAAAATAGTGGGAACAGGCTACAACGGTTTTCCCATAGGCTGCTCGGATGATGAACTTCCCTGGGGCAGGGAAGGCAGGCCCCTGGACACAAAATACCCCTACGTATGCCACGCGGAGCTTAATGCAATCCTCAACAGCATTTCCAGGGATTTGAGAGGTTGCACACTATATGTAGCGCTTTTCCCGTGCAATGAGTGTGCAAAAGCCATAATTCAGAGCGGCATAAAAAAGATTGTCTACAAAGAGAACAAGTATCCTGATTCAGACGGGGTGCAGGCTTCCATGCGCATGCTCAGGGATGCGGGAGTGGAGCTTGTCCAGATGCAGTTCAACAAGACGCTTGAAATCTCAATATGACACAGTACACGTACATTGACTCTCCGCAGGCACTGGAAAAACTGTGCGCTTCTTTCTCGGAAAAAGGGACGGACTGTGTTGCCATGGACTTTGAGGAGGAATCCAACCTCCACGTCTACGGCGAGCACCTGTGCCTGGTCCAGCTCTGGGACGGCAGTGAATACTATCTGCTGGATGCCCTTGTACTTGGCAGAAGTCAGGAGGGAAGAGATGCTCTGAAGGCTTTTCTGGAAGGGCCTCTGACCAAGATAATGTTTGACTGCTCAAGTGACAGCGCAATAGCCAGGAAGTCCCTGGGAATAGCGCTCAAAAACGTCTATGACATACGTCTGATTGCCCGGGCTCTGGGCTTTGACGGAAACCTCAGCGCCCTGACGGAGCGCAACCTGGGAATTCCGGCCCCCGCCGGAGGAGATAAGAAAAAGTACCAGAAGGCCAACTGGATGAAGCGTCCGCTTCCGGAGGACCAGCTTGCCTATGCCCTGGATGACGTGAAATACCTTTTCAGCCTTAAGGAGTCCCTTGATAAAGAGGCCCGGCAGAAGCTTCCCCTCTCAGTGAGAAGGCGTCTTGAGACGGAGATGAAGCGCTGTGCACTTCCCAAGCACAAGGACAGACCGGGCTGGGAGAAGATCTGCAACTACAGGACGCTGCCTTACAGACAGAAGGTCTACCTGCGTCACTTTTTCACGGCAAGGGACAATCTGGCCCGCAGGGCTGACGTTCCCGCAACCTTCATACTGGACAAACACCTTGTGGTTGCCATGGCAAAAAGCGGCACATGGGAAGGAATTCTTGAAGGCAGTGCCCTTAAATACAGGGATGCCTTTGAGAACGCCAGGCTTGCCGCAGAAAAGGAACTTTGTCTAAAATCTTCGTAAGCAAAAACGGACATCTTTCTAAAAGTACAACCGTATACGGTTGTAAGAATATAGATACTGGCATATCGATAAATTACTGCGCTTAAATGATATAAATGAAAGTGTGTTGTAATTAAAACCGGTTTTCTATAGAATGACATTGCATGAAGAACATTCAGAGCAAACATCTTGAAGAATATGGGAAAATGCCCGAATTCTCCGTAAAGGTACCCGGCGTCACCAGGTTCCTGGGACTGTTTGCCGAGTATTCAATGGGCCGCAGTCTGTGTGCCGCAGATTCCAGAAATCTTTACCTCTGCGTTTCAAGACGCGAAGACTCCCGTATAATGGTCTTCAACTCCCGTGTAAATGACAGAAAACACTTTGTTCTCACCAACCTCAGGTTCAGGAAGGAGGACAGGTGGGCCAACTACATAAAGGGAGTGCTTGCCGAGCTTATCGCCGAAGGCTATGACGTGTCCGGCATGGACTGGACCCTGGGCGGAGATGTCCTGAACGGAGATTCCCAGCTGATTTCATGCGCCGTGATCGTGGCTGCCTGCCTTGTCATGGAGTACATGCTAAACATCAGGCTTGAGGAGCATGTGCTCAGGAGAATGGTCATAAAGGCCTGCATGACCTTCAGCGGGGAGTTTTTCAACAGTTCCATTCTGGTTACAATGCTCAACGCGGCACAAGGCAAGTTTGTCTACTATGACAACTACAGAGACAGCCTTGAGCTTCTGGACAACCCCTATGACGAGGGCTCCGCGTACGGGCTGTACAGCATAAACAGCGGCCTTCCGTCCTCTGCCATGGCGGATGAAATCAACCGCAAGAACAACGAGATAATGAATCTTGTGGAATTTCTCAGAAAGAGGCCCGGCATTTTCCCGTTCTCCAACATTTCCGAAAATGCCCTGAGGGACAATATTTCGGACCTGAGAGAGGAGGAGAAAAAGACCTGCCTCTACCTGTTTGAGGAATCCAGGGCGGCGGAGTTCTCTTCATTCTCAAGCCCCGTGTTTGCAAGGGCAATGATAAAAACACAAAAGGCCATGAGCAACAGACTTGAGTTGTCCTTCCCTGAGCTGGACTGGCTTGTCAAACGCTCTTCTGAAGACCCGTCCTGCGAAGGTGCGGAAATTGCCCTGAACGGCGGAAACGGCAACGTCTCACTCATCCTCAGAAATGATGC
>CAMZGJ010000028.1 GCA_947306375.1 uncultured Spirochaetales bacterium | reverse complement strand
CTCATAGAGGGGCATTTCATTGTCTCCGGAGTAAACCGTGGCGCTTGAGCTGAAGACCAGGGCTTTAACGCCGTGCTTCTTCATGACCTCACACAGAACAAGGGAGGAATTGAGGTTGTTGTCAAAGTATTCCATGGGTTTGGTAACGCTTTCTCCCACCGCCTTAAGACCTGCAAAGTGTATGACACACTCAATGTCATATGTGGAGAAAACCCTGTCCAGGGCAATGCGGTCACGCACGTCGGCTTTGATGAAAACCGGCTTTTTACCCGTTATCTGTTCAACGCGCTCAAGGGCCTTGAGGTGGCTGTTGCACAGGTTGTCCACCACCACCGTGCCGTAGCCGGAATTGAGCAGTTCAACGCATGTATGGGAACCGATGAATCCGGCTCCGCCTGTTACAAGAATCATAGACAATACCTCTCTTTTTACTATATCATCTGTATTTAAGAACAGAAAGTATGGAAACAGCCAATTATCCTTCATATACCATTAAAATGCTCAGAAAAAGAGAAGCCCTGATGAACGGCAAGGTCATAGACATGACCCCGGCCCGGCTTGCCGCGTTCAACAGTGCGGATCTGACCAGAAAAAGGGCATTCAAATGGCTGTACAGACCGGTCAGACACGGCATTGAGTCCGAATCCTTCATTATCCCGGTCAACAAAGATGAGGCCATAAGCGGATACCTGTTCAGAAACAAGAAGATAAAGTCTGATATTCAGAACTCACTCATAGTCTACTTCCATGACGGAGGCTGGACTCTGGGCAACATGGACATTACCAGCGCGGTCTGCTCCAACATCTGCAATGTCACCGGAGCCTCGGTTCTTGCAGTGGACTACAGACTGGCACCGGCCTTCAAGTTCCCACTCCCGGTGGAGGACTGTTACAGCTCATACATCTGGGCCAACACCGGCGCAAGATACTGGAAGGCGGACCCCACAAAAATCTACCTGATGGGCAGCTGTGCAGGCGCAAATCTTGCTACTGCCGTATGCCGTCTTGCCAGGGACAGAAAGGCCCCCATGCCGGCAGGTCTTATTCTCATAGACCCCATAACCGACTGCAGGCTCAGAACCGCCAGCATAGAGGAACACAAGGACAACCCCTTTCTTTCGGCAAAAGACCTTACGTTCTTCATTTCAAACTACATGAGAGAGCCCAAGGACATCCTTGACCCGCTTTTCTCTCCCCTTCTGGCACTGGACAACTCAAGACTCCCCGAGACGCTGATAATAGCCGCGGAGCTTGACCCGCTCCACGATGACGCAAAGCTCTTCTCTGAAGCTCTCACAGCTGCGGACACTCCTTCCAAATTCATTGAATGCAAAGGCCGTCTTCACGGCATGCTCAACTTCCCGGCAGCACCGGACTGGAAGGGAATGATGAGTATAGTAACGGATTTTGTAAACGGCAGAAGCGTCAGTACTCTGGGTTGATTGTCCTGACCGGAACGGCGCCTATCAGAAGTCCTATGGACTCCAGAGAATTCTTCCTCTTGTCTGTTTCCCCGTTTGCGCTGAAATAACAGTACCAGCACCTCTCGCTCTCACGGTAGTGAACGTCGCAGCCCATTATATAGCTGCTAGCCCAGCCTCTTGAGGAAGGCAACAGAATAGGCTTGTCCAGAACACGCTCAAAGTGAAGGCCGTCCTCAGACTTGAGCATGAGAAGTGCAGAATGTGTCTTCTTCTCAGAGGGGTTCCAGAAAACGCCGCACTGGAAGGCGTATATATCGCTTCCGGATTTTACTATCCTTATGCTGCCGCAGCCCAGATTGGACCATTTGTCATCCGGCCGGGGCTCAATCAGCGGTTTGGGGTTCTCCGGCAGTTTGTAGGGACCGAACAGCTCTTTGGCCTCCGCATATCCGAAGTAGCGGGAAACCTTCTGGGATGTATCCGGCAGAGCCAGGTGAGAAGCTCCGAAGTAGAGCCTGTATCCCTTGTCCGTCTTTATTATCTGAGGTCTGGAAACGCGCGGAGCCTTGAGATAGTCTCCCGCATAGGGAACGTTCCGGCTGTCCAGAAGAAGCCGCGGATTGCTCCACACAAGAAGGTCTGTGGAGGAGCGGATTTCTATTCTGGAACCCGTCTCACCGCCTCCGTCGGCACGCTTCTGGCCAACAAAGGGAATCTCTTTCTCGTGTTTTTCATATATCAGATAGTATTTTTCCTTCTCATAGAAGATGAACGGGCTGTGTCCGCGCACCTCTATCATCTTTCTGGGCTCCCACTCTATTCCGGAGTCCGACAGAAAGTGATGGATTCCTATCCAGGAGTGGAAGAAAAGGTGCCACTTGCCGTCACAGGACTCCTCGGGCATGAGCACCTGGGGGTCGCAGAACTTGGGCGCGTAGAACAGACCCTGAACAAGGGGCTCATCGCTGAAAGGAAACCAGTTGCATTTCTCCGGGGGATAGATCATTTTTTGTCTCCCCCGTCCGAGAACAGAATTGTTGCGGCCAGTATTATGACAAAGACCACCACGCATGAATCGCTTATGTTGAAGGTGGGCCATCTGTCCAGGCCGAATATTCCGTAGAATTTAACGCTTATGAAATCCACCACACCCTCGTCAAAATAAAGAATGCGGTCAATTGTAGTACCTATTCCGCCTCCCAGAACGCCGGCCGTAAGCCACCTCTGTGCATTTGAGAGGGAACTTCTCCTGTCTGCAACAAGCCATACCATGTACAGCATCACCGCAATGGGAAGGATGGTGAAACAGAGCATCCTCACAAATGGAGGAAGGTTGTTTCCCATGCTGAAAGCCACACCGGTGTTGCGGGCATGACAGATCCAGAGAAAATCTCCGAAGAACTTCCTCCACACTGTTCCGCGCGGTATGTTTGCAACAACCCAGTTTTTTGTAAGCCTGTCAGCCAGCACAATGAGCGCCGTAAGCACAAACGGCATGAGAGACAGACCTTTGAACGGGGTTTTCTTTTTTTCAGACATACGGCAAATGTATTACAAAGTCGTGGGAATATCAATAAAGCATGTTTCAAGGCCGTAGTGCTCCGAAACATATCTCATAACAGCCTTCACCCCGAAGGTCTCGGTCTCATAGTGTCCCAGACACAACATGTTGATTCCCCTCTCCATGCACGGATGGTAGGTCTGATGTGAATTCTCACCGGTAATATAGGCATCAAGACCCAGGTCCATGGCCTGGTCCACGTCAAGCGCCGCTCCTCCGGAGACAATTCCCACACTGCTGTTCTTCTCTTTTCCTCCGCGGATTATCACATTGTGAGCATCCGTACGGATTCCAAGCTTCTCAATTATCTGCTCACAGGTAAGAGCCTCCCTGAGCGTGCCCGCCCAGCCTATCTTCTTTCCGTGATACTGTGCAAAAGCCTCCGTGTGTTCAAGACCCAGTTTCAGAGCCATCTGAGCATTGTTTCCCAGAAGAGGATGTGCATCCAGGGGAAGGTGGCAGGCAAAAAGTCCCACCCCGCCGTCCAGCAGGGTCTTTATCCTCCTGTAATGGGAGCCGGTAACTGCAAGCGGACTTCCCCAGAAAAGACCGTGGTGAACAAACAGAAGGTCCGCCTTCAGTCTCGCAGCCTCCTCAAAGCTCTCAAGACAGGCGTCCACCGCAAAGGCAACCTTTTTCACCTCCGCTTCAGTGTCACCCACCTGAAGACCGTTCAGGGAAACATCGTTTTCCCTGAAATCCTCTATGTTCAGCAGTATTTCAAGTTCTTTTGCAAGTTTTCCAAGTTTCATGATTTCATTCTACGGCAAAGAAAAACTTTGTTGAAGTCCATTATTGATGTTACTATTTACCCATGAGGAAACTGAGAGCGTTTGACCTGTTCACGCAGGCTCTTGCAACCTTTGAAGAGAAAGACAAATCCCTTTATGACTGGCCTCGCAACCGCCTGGCTCTGACCCACTCTCTTGCCGTAAGGCTGGAAGAAACCATTCCTGAAGGTCATTCCGAGCTGAACGTGGACATGTGCCCTGTGCTCTCAAAGTCCAAAAAGGCTCTGAATCCGGACATTGTTGTTCACAACAGGAAAAACGGACAGATTGCCCTTGCACTGGTCTGCCGCAGTGAATACCTCTCGGAAGAGGAACAGCAGGCTCTCATGGATCTGAACACGGACCGCAAATGTGATCTTGTGCTTGCCCTCTCCTTCTTCCCGCAGAAGCAGTACATGCTCATTTACCGGGCCACTGCCGGGAAGATAGAGTACTTCCACTTTGACAGAAACACTCTGACAACCGACGTGGTGCGTAAGCGCACAGTCAATGAAACTCCTGAAAGCAGCGAGCAGCTGAAACTCAGACTTAAGTAATTATTTATCCCTCTGGCTCATTATGCAGAGCTTGCGCAGGCGGTCCTCAATAATCCTGTTTACGGTATCGGGCGGGAACACGCCCTTGCCGTTGCGCTCTCCGCTCTCCCTCAGGGTAAGTATTTCCATGCCCTGGTCTATTGTGGATATGGGGTAGATGTGGAATTTCTTTTCCTCAACGGCCTTTACAACGCGCTCCGGCAGTATGAGGCTGCGGATGTTCTGCTGCGGGATTATCACGCCCTGATGGCCCGTAAGGCCCTTCATTGAGCAGATGTCAAAGAAACCGGAAATCTTCTCGTTTATTCCGCCCACGGGCTGGATCACGCCAAGTTGGTTTACGGACCCGGTGCATGCAATGTCCTGGCGCACGGGGAGCTCTCCTATGGCTGAAAGCAGTGCAAAGAGCTCCGAGCTTGAGGCGCTGTCTCCGTCAACTTCGGCGTAGCTTTGTTCAAAACATATACCTGCGTATATTGAAAGCGGGAAATTGCGTGCGTACTGCTTTCTAAGATAACCTTCCAGAATCAGAAGTCCCTTGTCATGGATTTCTCCGGAAAGCCCTGCTTCATGCTCTATGTTCACAATGCCCTCGGAGCCCGGTGCAACGGAAACGGAGATAACAGCCGGTGTTCCGAATGACACAAGACCCCTGTCCATGACCGCAAGACCGTTGACAACGCCTGTCTTGCTGCCCTCAAGGGAAATTATCATCTCTCCGGTCTCAATCTCCCTGTTTATTCTGCTCTCAGTAATACCGTTTGCAAAACTTCTCTCATCAAGGGCCTTTCTCACAGCCTGAGCATCAATTACAGTCTCCGCGCAGTAGTTCGCCTCATGGAGAAGATCTCCCAGGAAGGAAAGCTTTGTGGTAAGTTCATCCTGCATCTCGGCATAACGGCCGGAACAGCGCAAAAGCTCACACAGTCCGTCCTCCGTCACGCTTTTAAGATTGTCCTTTTCTGCTGTTTCAAGCAGGTATGCAATGGTTCCTCCAACATTCTCGTCCGTTGCAGGCATGCAGAAGTCAAACTCGGCACAGACCTTGAAGAGCCTTAGGAACTGCTCATCCGTCTCACAGAGTTTGTCATAAAGGGCATCAGAACCAATGAGGATTATCTTAACGGCAAGGTTTGAAACCGCAGGTCTTACGGAACCTTCTTTCCTGTCCCCCTCAACGGTGAGTCTGAATGAGGAGCTTTCCGCAAACAGCTTTAAGGCCTCCCAAAGTCCGTTCTGGTTGAGAACCTGGTTCATATTCACAACAAGAAAGCCGCCGCATGCATTGAGAGCAGAACCTGCAACCATGTTCAGATGGTAATTATCAGGACTTCCGGAAACAGTTCCGAACATTCCGGCTGCGGACGGGCTCAGGTCAGAGATGACGGGAACCGTTTCCTCTTGAGAACCGTCTTTCAAAAGTCTGACCTTGAAGTGGGAGGAACAGTTATCTCCGCTTTTGAGAGCCTTGCGCACACAGGCAAGATATGCTCTTACATCAGGAGAATCAGAGGCAAACACGGCATCCGGATTTGCATATTCCTTATCCATATACTCAACAAGGTCCCTTCCCTGGGGTGAAGGCAGGGAAAAGACCAGAGGTGCCTCGGGATTGTGAAAATTAAAAGCACTGACAACATCGGTTTTCTTAAATTCAAGCGTCTGTGCTATGGTTTTGACCGCACTGTGGCGTCCGGTACCGTCCTCTCCGCTTATGTAGATGTTGTAACCCTTGGTGCCTACACTCATTCCCATGCGCAGGGCGGACATGGCCCTGGGCTGGCCTATGACACCGGACCTTTTACAGTCCTTTCGCAGACGGCTGACCCTCTCCAAGTCATAAGAGAAACGTACCTGAGAGGCTGTAAGTTCACGGTAATTCATTTTACGGTGTAAGGCGCTTGGGGCTCCTGAAGAGGAATTCTGCCTCATTGATGTGGGCATTGAAGAAGAGCATGGTCATTCTGTCTATACCCAGACCGAATCCGCCGTGCGGAGGACATCCGTATCTGAAGAAGTCCAGATAGAACTTCACGTCTTCCGCAAGACCCTTCTCTTCAGCCTGCTTCTTGAGAACCTCATATCTGTGCTCTCTCTGTGCACCTGTTGTAATCTCAACTCCGCGCCAGATGAGGTCGTAGCCCTTGGGCACTCCGCGCTCATCGCGCATGTGGTAGAATGCGCGCTTGTCCGCACTGTAGTCTATAATAAACAGGAACTCATGATTGTAGTGCTCCTTGACCCAGCGGTAGCTCAGTCTCTCTGCTTCCGTGGTAAGGTCTCCCTTCTCCGAATCGGGAACGGTGTAGTTGTAGCACTTCTCAAGTTCATTATACAGATCCTCAAGTCTGATGACCGGGAACGGCAGTGTGGGAACCACAACCTCAAGCTCCGGTCCGTACAGCTCAACAATCTTGTCTCCGTACTGTTCCTTAACCTTGCCCAGCATGTATGTAAGAAGTTCGGCTTCCATGTTCATAACATCAAAGTGGTCCTTGATGTAGCTGAATTCAAGGTCAAAACCGGAGAACTCCGTTGAATGCTTGCTTGTGAAGGACTTCTCGGCCCTGAAAACGGGACCTGTCTCAAATATGCGCTCAAAGCCTGCGGCCATGGCCATCTGTTTGTAGAACTGGGGGCTCTGTGCAAGGTATGCGCTGCGGTCAAAGTACTTGACCTCAAAAACATCGGAACCGCTCTCGCTTGCGGCGGCAATAAGCTTGGGAGTGTGGATTTCCATGAAGTTCCTCTCAAGAAGGAATTCTCTGAAACACTTAACCATCAGGGTCTGAACCTTGAACATGAGCTGATTTTTGTCTGTTCTCAGGTCAATCCACCTGTAGTCAATCCTCTGGTCAACCGCACTCTTCTCAACAGCCTGGTGCTTCTTTGTGGCGGGAATGTACTCCCTGGCTATGGGCAGGGCCTCTGCAACGGACTCAACCTTGATTGTATCCGGAAACACCTCAACGCCGCCCATCTTCACGTATTCACTCTCATGGGCAACACCCGTGACGGTAATTACGGAATCCGGTGTAAGCACGGCCAGAGCATCCTGCATCTCGGGATGCTTTTCCTTCTCAATGGTCAGCTGGACCTTGCCGGTAATATCCTTAAGCACAATAAAGGCCATTGCGCTGGTATTTCTGAATGTATCTACAAATCCGGAAAGCTCCACTTCCTTCTCAAGATTTTCCTTAATTTTTCCAATGTAAGTCCTTTCCATAGAAAACCACTCCTTGATTTGAAAATATTAATGTTTCACGTGTCTGAATACAAGTCTTTTATACTTTTGCGCCGTGTGAGAACCACGCCTGAAGGAATATCCCGGCCGCCACGGAAACGTTCAGAGAGCCCTTTGTTCCCGCCATGGGAATGCTCACCCTGCTTGTGCAACACGCCAAAATTGCCGGACTTATCCCAAACTCCTCGCTTCCCAGCACAGCCGCCCCTTGCGGGCGATACTCGTAAACATTCACGTCCTGTCCTCCCAGTTCCAGCGCCATTACATCCGTTTTGCATGATTCAAGGTACTCAACCGTATCTTTTTCACTCATAAACTCCCACTGCACAGTGTCTATGCAGCCTCTGGAAGTCCTTCTGGCCCTTGGATGTTCCGGACTTGCCGTCCCCTCCACCAGGATTATCTTCTTAATCCCGAAACTGTCCGCACTTCTGAAAATTGAGCCCACATTGAAAGGGCTTCTTATCCTGTCCAGAACAAGCACCTTGTCCTGAATAAGGCGTTTTGAAACATCAAGCTCTCCGTCACTGTCAGTAAAGTCCCAGTCACTGGGCTCCGCGCCCAGCCGGCACAGCAGCGCATTGGCATAATCCTCCAGGATGAACATTACATGTTTGGGGTCCTCTGCCGCCTTCTCCGCGTCCACTTTTTCCAGTCCGGCCAGAGGAATAATTGAATTCAGATATGTCCAGTCAACGTTTTTGCCCAATTTCAGGTCCCTTGCGTTCTGGGACAGAATCATGGAGATTTTTCTCCAGCGGGTACGTTCCTTCAGGGAAAGGAGCTTCTTCTCAGTCAGCATTATCCTCTTCCTCTTCTTCTCCCTGTGCATTTGCAGAAGGCAGAATGCAGAGTGCAAACTCGCCCTTGTCCACCTTCAGTTTTTCCAGAACTTCCTGCGCTGTTCCGCAGACAAACTCCTCAAAGGTCTTTGTCATCTCCCGGCCCAACACCATGCGCCTCTGCGGAGCAAGATTCTTAATCTCTTCAAGTGTCTTTCTTATTCTGAACGGAGACTCATACACAATGAAGGCTTCATCCCTGGAGAGAAGTTCCTCCAGCCTCTTCTTCCTTCTTCCCGACTTGGGACTCAGAAAGCCCTCAAAGGTAAAGGTCTTTCCAGCAAGCCCGCTTACGCTTATCAGTGTTACGGATGCGCTTGCCCCGGGAATGGGAACTACGGGAAAACCCGCTTCTCTTACAACATTGACCAGCCTGCTTCCGGGGTCACTCACCCCGGGTGTTCCCGCATCCGAGCAGTAAGCAACATCCAGGCCCTCCTCCAGAAGCTTAACAATCCCCTGGGCAGAAGCAGCCTCATTGCGTGCATGGCAGGCAATCATGCGCTTACCCGTTATTCCCAGGTGGTTGAGCAGATTCAGCGTGTGCCTGGTATCCTCACAGGCCACCACCTGCGCCTCTTTGAGGGTTTTTATCCCCCTGAGAGTCATATCATCAAGATTTCCAATAGGTGTAGCAACAACAAACAATGTTCCCATGCCTTGAATTCTAACAACTCAGAGGGTGCTGTTCAACTTCGGGAAAGCTTCATAGAATGCCCCACTCCCCGTGCCCCGGTTTCAGATACCGGATGTCAGGCAGAATACCGCATATAATGGAACGGATTTAATATTGTTTTCAAAACCGAAGTTTTTCTCAGAAATCCGGATTGAGTATTGCGGATTGAACAAACGGATATATTCATCCAGACTTTCAGATTTGGTATGTTCCCCGCTTTTTACTTCAACAGGTATGAGTTTGCCGTTTTGCACTATGATAAAATCCACCTCTTTGGTTCCCTTGGCATTTCTCCAGAAGTGAAGTTTAAATCCCGCCCGGACAAGCTGTGTGCAGACATAGTTTTCTGTCATACCACCCTTGAAGTCGGTAAGCTCATCTTCCATGAAAAAGATATCATTCGGAAGAATACCCTTCTGTGAAGTAAGAAGTCCCATATCAGAGAGATAGATTTTAAAGTCATCAATGTCCCTGTAGTTTTCAAGAGGCTTCATAATCTGCTCCGCACGGTAGATGCGGTGAATCAAATCAGCAGAAACAAGCCATTCAATGGCGTTCTCATATTCAGCGGCTCTGGCACCTTTCTTAATGATTTTATATTGAAAACGGGTGTTTTTCTTGGAAAGCTGCACGGCAACAGTTCCGTAAGTCAAACGTGTTTTTTTTATCTCGTTTGCATTGCCCTGATACTTGCTCATGTCATCAAGATAATCCATATTAATCGTTTCAAGAATGTGCTGAACCTGTAAAAAATCCTTTGTATCGACGTAACGTGCAACAGCTTCAGGCATGCCTCCTATTGCCAGATACTGACGGTAAAGCGTGTTTGCATCCTGATGTAATGCGTAAGGCAATGCCGAGTTTGTATCAAAACAATCGTGAATACGGGACACAAGATCCTCTTCTCCCATGGCAAGAAGGAACTCCTCCATATCCATCGGGGACATTGTATATCTGTCAACCTTGCCGACAGGGAAAGCATTTTTAGTACGGTTGACCGCAACTCCAAGCAAACTTCCCGCTGCAATTACATGATACTCCGGTGCTTCCTCACAAAAATACTTCAGAGAGGTCAAAGCTCTTTCACAAAGCTGGATTTCGTCAAACACAATGAGAGTGCGACCCTTTGTGATTGTCTGACCGCTGATATGAGAAAGAACAGGTATCAGATAAGAGGGGCTTATGTTTTCCGAAAAAGTCAAAGAGAGGCTGTCCTTTGTCTGAAAATTGAAATATGCAACGTTGTCGTAGTTTTCTTTCCCGAACTTCAGAACGGCGTAAGTCTTTCCCACCTGCCTTGCACCCTGAATGATAAGCGGTTTGCGATATTCATTGTTTTTCCACTGGTTCAGATATTCAAATACTTTACGGTACATACTAACCTCCCAAGGAGTTCCTGTAGTAAGTATAACATACAAATTGGAAAATAGTGCAATATTTTAAGTAAAATGACATCATTTTCGCAAT
>CAMZGJ010000027.1 GCA_947306375.1 uncultured Spirochaetales bacterium | reverse complement strand
GAAATATACAGTGCGGATGATATTATCTTTGCTCTTGCCACTCCCTGGGGAACCGGGGCTCTTTCCGTTATAAGAGTCAGCGGACAGGGCTGTATAGATAAGCTTGCATCCGTATTCAGAAGCAGGAAAAAACTCACTGAGGTGCCTTCCGGAACAGCCGTTTACGGAAGCCTTCTGAACGGTACTGAGATTATAGACAACTGCATTGCAACCGTTTGGAAAGATGGTCACGGCTACACCGGGGAGGACGGGGTTGAACTGTCCTGCCACGGAGGCCTTCAGACCATTGAGGCTGTGCTGTCCTTCCTGCCGTCACTGGGAATGAGACAGGCCTCAAGGGGAGAGTTCTCACTGCGTGCATTCCTGCACGGCAAGATGGACCTGACCCGGGCGGAGGCTGTGCGTGAGCTTATAGACAGCCGCTCGGAAAGCGCCCGCGCAACTGCGCTCGGGAGACTTGAAGGTAACCTGGAAAAGCAGATTAAAAGTGTGCGTGACAACATTCTGGATGTCATGGGCATAGTGGAGGTCCAGCTGGACTATGCGGAGGATGAGACTGAGCCGGATATAGCGTTTCCCGTGGAGACTGTCCGCAGGGCAATTGGGAGTCTTAACTCCATCAGAGCAACATACAGGACCGGAAGGCTTTACGGCCAGGGTGCACGGATTGTTCTTGCAGGGGCGGTGAACGCCGGAAAGAGCTCCCTGTTCAACCGCATGCTCCGTGAAGAACGCTCCATAGTAAGCAGCAGGGAAGGTACCACCAGGGATTTCATAGAGGCTCAATGCATTATTGACGGCATTCCCGTAAGACTTTTTGACACCGCCGGCCTTAGGGACAGCGGAGATGATATTGAGGAGGAGGGCATACGCAGAAGCCGCCTCCTGTTTGAACAGGCGGACATAATCCTCTGGCTGGCAGACCCTTCCAATCCGGTGCATGACAGGGATATTGAGAATGACCCCAGATGTGTCTGCGTTGCAACGAAAAGTGACGTTTCAGAGGCTGATATCAGCGGTTTTATAAGTTTCTCATCCGTTACGGGAGAAGGCTATGAGGAGCTTTGCAGGGCAATCTCCGCAAAACTGAGAGATGGTCTTGCACCGGTTCCGGAGGGCTCTCTGGTTATTCAGAGCGCAAGGCAGAAGGAGTGTCTGGACAGGGCCTGTCAAGCTCTTGAAGAGACACTTGAACATGTGAATGAAGGTCTGAGCCTTGATATTGTCTCAATTGACATAAGGGAGGCCCTGGACGCTCTGGGAGAGCTTACCGGGGAAGTGACCACTGATGATATTCTGGAGAACATATTCTCCAACTTCTGCGTCGGCAAGTAACAGGGAAGTGACGGGAAAGCGATATGGATTATGATGTGATAGTAATAGGCGGAGGCCATGCGGGAATAGAGGCCTGTCTGGCATGTGCAAGGACCGGTTTCAAAACCCTGCTTGTAACCCAGAGCCTTGATGCAATAGGAAGACTTTCCTGCAACCCCGCAGTGGGCGGCCTGGCAAAAGGCAATCTTGTGCGTGAGGTGGATGCCCTTGGCGGCCAGATGGGGCTGCTCATAGATGCAACAATAATCCAGTTCCGCATGCTCAACAAGAGCCGCGGACCTGCAGTCCAGTGTCCCAGAGCCCAGGCGGACAAGTTCAGTTATTCCCGTCTTGCAAAGGAAACACTTGAGAAACAGGCCAACCTCAACCTCTTCATGGACACTGTTACGGACCTTCTGACTGATGAGGGGAAAAAGACGGTGCTCGGAGTAAAAACGCAGCGCGGGCACGTTATTTCCGCAAAAACCGTTGTTCTGACAACCGGAACATTTATGAACGGACGCATCTTTATAGGGGAGTATGACCACAGCGCCGGAAGGCTTGGAGAGGAGGCTGCGCTGGGACTGGGAGACAGACTGAGGGAGCTTGGCTTCAATGTGGGAAGACTTAAGACCGGAACACCTGCAAGAATCAGGTTCAGCTCCCTGCATACTGAGGAGATGGAGAGACAGGACGGAGATGAGGAGATTGTTCCGTTCAGTTTCATGCATGACAGTATTGAGAGACGGCAGATTCCCTGCTGGATAACGTACACCAACGAAAAGACACATAAAATCATTCTGGACAACATAGGAAGATCGCCGCTGTATGGCGGAAAGATTGTGGGCCGCGGTCCCAGATACTGCCCCAGCATAGAGGACAAGGTTATGCGCTTCAGGGATCGGGAGAGACACCAGGTCTTTGTTGAGCCGGAGGGAACCGGAACGGAGGAAATGTACCTCAACGGCCTGAGCTCCAGCCTTCCGGAGGACGTGCAGGCGGACTTCATCCACAGCATTGAGGGCCTTGAGGATGCAGTGATTATGAGGCCGGGCTATGCGGTTGAGTATGACTATCTGGACCCGCTCCAGCTGAAGAGCTCGCTGGAATCCAAGGTGCTTGAGAACCTGTTTGTTGCAGGTCAGACCAATGGAACAAGCGGTTACGAGGAAGCGGCCTCCCAGGGCCTTATGGCCGGAATCAACGCATGTCAGAAACTTATGGGAAGGCCGCCCCTGGTGCTTGACCGCACCGAGGCATACATAGGCGTCCTGATAGACGATCTTGTAACAAAAGGCACCAAGGAGCCCTACAGAATGTTCACAAGCCGTGCCGAGTACCGCCTTAACCTCAGACATGACAACGCCGATGAACGTCTTACTGAAAAGGGTTATGATGCCGGTCTTGCAACGGAGCAGAGGCTTGAGAGACTGCATGAGAAGGCAAGGGGAGTTGAACAGCTTCAGGAACTTCTCAGACACCGCGGCTATGAATCAAAGAACGCGCTGGAGGCTCTCAAGAGGCCGGAGGTGAATCTTGACGTTATGTCACGCACCATTGAGGAGATAAAAACCTTCACACCCTCAGTGCGTCTTGAAACGGAACTCAAGGTCAAGTATGAGGGCTATATCAAAAGGCAGGACAAGCAGGTAGAGAGGTTCAAGAACCTTGAGAAGATTGTAATTCCCGCAGACTTTGACTGGGACAGGGTGGACGGCATTTCCACGGAATCCCGTGAGAAGTTTAAAACCGTAAGACCGGAGAGCCTGGGACAGGCTTCCAGAATATCCGGGGTGAGGGCTGCGGACATTACCGTGCTGCTTGCATACCTGAAGCGCTGAGACAACAGGTTGGCAATATGGAAGAAACACTGAAAAACCTTCTTTCAGACGGAATAAAACGCATAGATGAGAACTTGCTCAGCCCTGTTCTGACGGACAGGCTTGAGAAGTATTATGACCTGATAAAGTTCTTCAACCCCGCACTGGGCCTTGTTGCCGCAACGGATGAGGCTCTGGTTACAAGACACCTTCTGGACAGCCTTGCACCTCTTCCCGTAATAACAGAGACAGTGAAACAGTATGCCCCGCAAAACGGCAGACCCTGTCTTGAGGTTGCTGATTTGGGTTCGGGAAACGGAATGCCCGGTCTTGTGCTTGCATGCGCCTGTCCCGTGGACTGGCACTTTTACCTTGTGGAGCGCATGGGACGCAGGACAGGCTTTCTCAGAAACGCCGTTGCAGTAACCGGTCTTTCCGGCAAAGCGGACGTGGTCCAGTCTGACATTGAACGGCTGGACAGGACCTTTGACGTGCTGGTAATGAGGGCGTTCAGGCCCTTTGACATAATAGAAAAAGAACTGCTGCGTCTCAGTCATGAGAATTCTCTTGTCTTTGTCTGGGACAACAGGGAAAAACAGGGTGTAAGTGTATACAGAAAAATTCCCGGGGCGGTTTTTCAAAAACTCACGATATGATATATTGTGATATATGAATACCAATGGCGTAATGCACCGGATAATCTCGGTCTTACTCTTTCTTGTTTTCCTGTCTGTATTTGCAGTCTGCATGTCACCCTATATGGACCTTGAACCGGGTTCTTTTCTGGGTGCCGTGTTCATTCCGCTTCATCAGATACTCTGCCGCTATGCAGGTTTTTTCCAGTCAGGCCCCTACGTTGAATTCACTCTTCTGCCTCTGGTTGTCTTTCTGCTCAGAACGGCAATTGACTTCTCATTCAGAGTAAAATTCAGAACCTGGCTGCTTGAGCTTCTCATGTTCTGCGGCCTCTACTTCATTTGCTTCCATTTCTTCGGACCGCAGGGTTACTACCTTGCGCTTCTCATTCCCTCAAACCTTGCCGCCTATGCCCTCCATGCAGGTCTTGGGCTGTTCGGACTGGGCTTTCTGATATGCGTTATCCTAATGATTTCAGGACTCAGAAGGGCATGCGCCGCCCGCAGGGAAAGAAAAGCGGAGAAGGAGACTGAGAACACCGAGCCTCAGACACCTGAGGACAGATATGCGGAGATTGACAGGCTGGCCCAGTCCATGAGCTTTGAACAGGCCAGGGCTGCGCTTACGTCGCTTGAGATGCCGGTCTTCACAAACTACAGAAACGTAACTCCGGAGGATATCCAGAGTGAGCAGGGTACTTCCGTAAACAGAACAGTCTACGGGGCGGCATTTGAGGACGGAAACCTGCACAGGGCCGCCATGGAGGACCCCGGCCGTCAGGACAACACGGTTAAAAAGACGGAGGAGGCATTCCCGACATTTGATCTGGACAGCGGTCTTGAAATCCAAAGCCAGATTCAGAGCCAGATCCAGAGTCCGGCTGAACCCAAGCCTCAGGTTGTATATGTCCAGCAGCCGGCACCTCAGCCCCAGGTAATCTACGTGCAGGCCCCGCCCCAGCCGCAGGTGGTCTACGTCCAGCAACCTGCACAGCAACAGGTACAGCAACCTGTCCGGGTGCAACCCGTACAGGTGCCGGAAACAACGGACGCGGAGAAATTTCCTGAAAAGGCGGTGCCTTCAAAGGAAATGCGTGAAGGGGAGGCAATTTTTGACGAGGGTTCTGACGGAGATGAAGACCTTGAAAGCGCCCATGCCCGCTACCGCCTCATGAAGAAACAGGAGGAAGACAAGACGGGTCTGCAGAAGGAAGAGGATTCTGATTTTGTCTCCGGAGTAGGCGGCCTCAAGCGTTCAGCTGAGGGGTATCTCTATAACCCGGCAAAGTTTATCTGGCGTTTCCCGCCGGAAAGTTACCTCAAGCCCTATACCTCCTCAACAGCAGGAACCATTGATTCGGGCTCGGAGGCTGACGGTCAGATAATAGTTGAGACCCTGCGCCAGTTCAGAATTGAAACAACCCTCAAGGACATAATGAGAGGCCCCACGTTCACCCTGTATGAGCTGATTCTTGCAAAGGGAATCAGGATCAACGCGGTTGTTAACCTTGCGGACAACATTGCCCTTGAACTTGCCGTTCCCAGCGTCAGAATCCTGGCCCCCATCCCGGGCAAGAGCGCAATAGGCGTTGAGGTGCCCAACAAGAACAGGGACACCATAGGCTTCCTTGCCATGATGCCGGCCCTCAAGCGCAGGACTCTCAAGATTCCCATGGTGCTGGGAAAGACCATTACCGGAGATTCAATCATAATTGATCTGGCCGGCGCGCCGCACCTGCTCATAGCGGGCACCACGGGCTCCGGAAAATCAGTCTGCGTGAACTCCCTCATCTGCTCGGTCCTGTACACCAAGACCCCCAGAGAGGTGAGAATGCTCCTTGTTGACCCCAAGATGGTTGAGCTTTCCATGTACAACAACATAGGACACCTGCTCACACCGGTAATCACTGACCCCAAGAAGGCAATAAAGGCCATGGCCTACTGCGTACATGAGATGGAACGCAGAATGAGCATGTTCAGCCGCCTGGGCGTGAGGAAGATTGAGGAGTACAACGAGAAGGTAAAGGAAAAGAACATGCTCAGGGAGCCGCTGCCCTACATAATGGTCATTGTGGACGAGTTTGCGGACCTGATGATGGTTGTGGGAAAGGAACTTGAATCCTACATCAAGAGGATAACGGCAGTTGCAAGATTCACGGGCATTCACCTGGTCCTTGCCACGCAGAGGCCTTCGGCCGATGTCATAACCGGTATCATCAAGAGCAACATGCCCAGCCAGATTGCATTTGCCGTGTCCAACCAGGTCAACAGCCGCATAATCCTGGACACAGTGGGTGCGGAAAAGCTGCTCGGACGCGGAGACATGCTTTACTCAAGCGCCTCCAACCCGGCGGCGCAGAGAATCCAGGGTGCCTTCATAGACACCGATGAGATTGAAAAGATTGTGGAATTTGTCAAATCCCAGGGAGAGCCGGACTACATAGACGAGTCCTACTTTGAGGATGAGGAAGAATCAGAGGACGAGGTTTCCGACCTCTCCTCAGGAGCCCCCGGCTCAGAGGATCTGTTCATGCGCGCATGGCGCCTTGTGGCGGAGAAGGGAGAAGCCTCAGCCTCTTACCTGCAGAGACGTCTTTCCATAGGCTACAACAGGGCAGCCAACCTTATTGAGCAGATGGAGGACCAGGGCATAGTGGGTCCTGCAAGGGGCTCAAAGCCCAGGGAAATAATAAAGTTCCCGGACTCCCAGTAGAAAATATCCAAACTAAGGAAATAGGAAATTAACAGTGAAATTCAGTGAACTGAACCTTCATGAAAAAGTGCTTGCCGGCATAAAGAACGCCGGATTTGAAGAATGTATGCCCGTTCAGGAACGGGCCCTTCCGGTTGCACTTTCCGGCAAGGATTTAATGGTGCAGTCAAAGACCGGAAGCGGAAAGACCGCCGTCTTTGTAATAGCATTTCTTGAGGAATACCTGAGGAAAAAAGACGCAGGTGTCTCCTCCTCATGTCTGATAGTTGCCCCCACAAGGGAACTTGCCCAGCAGATAGCGGATGACGCATCAGTCCTGTGCTCAGGCGTTCCCGGTTTCCACGTGGGCTGTTTCTTCGGCGGAACAGGATACGAGAGACAGCGCAAGCTGCTTCAGATGGGCTGTGACATCTATGTGGGCACACCCGGCAGACTTCTGGACTTCATGGGCTCCGGAGACCTCAAGGCAAAGAACATAGACACGTTTGTCATTGACGAGGCAGACCGCCTCTTTGACATGGGTTTCTATCCGGACATAAAGAAGATGTTCCGCATGATGGTCCCCCGTGAGCAGAGACAGACCATGCTCTTTTCCGCAACCCTTGAGATGAGGGTCAGGGAACTTGCCTGGGAGTACATGAACGAGAGCGAGGAGATAGAGCTTGAGCCGGACACAATAACGGTGGACAGCATAACCCAGGAACTCTATCACGTTGCCAAGTCTGAAAAACTCAAACTTCTGCTCCAGCTTCTTGCATTGGAGCAGCCCGAGAGCGCAATAATCTTCACAAACAGCCGCCACATGACAATGGAGCTTTCCAGACGCCTGAGATACAACGGCTGGAACGCGGATTATATCTCCGGAGACCTTACCCAGAAGGCCCGTGAACTTGCGCTCAGCAAGCTGAAGAACGGGAAAATAAGGATTCTTGTTGCAACTGATGTTGCGGCCAGGGGTCTTCAGATAGACAACCTTCCGCTTGTAGTGAACTACGATATCCCTGAGGATTATGAGAATTACGTCCACAGAATAGGGCGTACCGCCAGGGCGGGAAAGAGCGGAAAGGCCATTACCCTTGCAGACGAGGAATTTGTATACGGTCTTGAGGCCATTGAGAAGTACATAAAGATGAAAATCCCCGTAATCTGGCCGGACAACCTGCCGGAAATTACGGTTAAGACGGCACCTGACAGCAGGAGCATTAAGAAGGATGTTCCCCGTCAGTCCAAGGGTAAGCCCAACGGAAAGTCCGGCAAGACTTCATCAGGCAAGCCTTCAGCCGCAAGGCAGGATTCCGCAAAGCGGGATTCCTCAAGGCCGGCCGCTCAGAAAAGGTCAAAGTCCGATTCCCGTTCAGGTAAGTCCCTGGGTAGGATGACAGAGGCCGAGCGCATGAAGTACTACAAGGACAAGTACGGATTTGAGCCATCCAAAACAGCTTCACCTTCAAAGGATTCAAAGGAAGAAAAAAAAGAACCGGTAAAGAAGCCGGGCTTCTGGGCCCGTCTGTTCGGTATCGGGAGGAAGAAAAAATGAAAAACTATATCTGGGCTTTCCCCATTGCAGGAATATACTTTGTTTTTGAGACAGTATTCGGAGCTCTGCCCACCATAATCATGCGCCTTCTGGGTTTTGACAAGGCGGCAAACGCGTACAACCGTTTCTGGATGTCCCTTACATCCGACTTCATCCTTTTCTTCCTCAACATCCATGTCAAAGTGACCGGAGACCTGGAAGGCCTGAAAAAGGAACTGAAGTCCGGCAGGAAGATATGCTTCATTGCAAACCATACAAGCATGATGGACATTCCCGTTATGAGCGGCACGCTCTGCCTGGGATGCGGATACATCATGCTGGAGAGATTCAAGCATTATCCTTTCATCAACACCATGGGAATTGCCGCAGACTGTGTATTCATCCCGGCCAATGACATGAAGAGGGGAGTTGAGGCAATAAGAAAAGGAGCCGAACGCATAGAAAAAGGCCAGACCTTTGCCGTGTTCCCCGAGGGCAAAAGGAGCAAGACCGGTGAGATAGACAACTTCAAGCCGGGCAGTTTCCGCCTTGCATTCATAAGCGGCGCGGACATAATTCCACTGACCATCAAAGGAGTCAGAGACGGCTTTGAGGACAGAAAGAGTTTCTTCGGACGTGTTGACGGAACAGTACATATAGGTTCTCCCGTCAGAACGGAAAATCTGGACAGGGATAAACGTTCAGAGGTCTGTCAAAAGGTTGAACAACAGATAAAAACAACCTATGCTACTCTCTGAAAACTGACGGCTGTGAAAAGCCGTTCGGGAGGTTTACAGAATGTACAAAAGGATTCTTACAATACAGGACATTTCCTGCTTCGGTCAGTGCTCACTCACAGTTGCACTGCCCATTCTCTCAGCCTGCGGACTTGAAACCGTAATCCTGCCTTCGGCAATACTTTCAACCCACACAATGGGTTTCACCGGTTTCACCGTCAGGGATCTTTCCGCAGACATTCCGGCAATTGCCGCCCACTGGAAGAAAGAGGGCATCTCATTTGACGCAGTCTACACCGGATATCTGGGAAGCGCAGAGCAGATTGAGTACGTCAAGGACATAATGGCAAACCTGGGAAGAAAGGACTTCCTCAAGATAGTTGACCCTGCAATGGCAGACATGGGAAAACTCTATCCCGCATTTGACATGACATACGTGGGAGAGATGAAAAAACTTTGCGCCGTTGCGGACATAATCCTTCCCAACATAACAGAGGCCTGTTTCCTCACGGATGTTAAATACAGAGAACAGTATGACATGGAATGGATAAAAGCCCTTGTGGAAAAACTCCATGTCCTGGGTTCAAAGACCGTGGTTCTTACAGGAGTGGGTTTCTCAGAGGACAAGACCGGAGTTCTGGTCTCGGAGAAAAAAGACGGACAGACGGAAATCCAATACTATGAGCACCGCAAAATCTCAAAAGGCTGCCACGGAACCGGAGACGTCTATGCATCCGCATTCTGCGGTGCATACCTTCAGGGACACAGTCTGTTTAACAGTGCAAAAATTGCCGCAGATTATGTGGTCCAGTGCATAGAGGCCACTCAGGAAGATCCTGAGCACACTTACGGTGTTAAGTTTGAGCTCAGACTTCCCCTTCTGATTCAGCGGGTCTTCGGGAACTGACAACACCCTGGGTCACAACGCGTCCTGCGGGAACCGAGTGCGTGACCCAGACGTTACCGCCTATTACGGCATTGTCTCCAATTCTTGTGTTGCCGCCCAGAATGGTGGCTCCTGCATATATAACTACGTTGTTTCCAATGTCGGGGTGTCTCTTTATGCCCTTTACCAGAGTGCCGTCCTCAGCTGCGGCAAAGCTCTTTGCACCCAGCGTTACGTTCTGGTAAATCTTCACATGCTCACCTATGGTTGTGGTCTCTCCTATGACAACACCCGTGCCGTGGTCAATGAAGAAGTGAGTTCCCACCGTTGCACCGGGGTTTATGTCTATTCCGGTCAGCTCATGGGCATATTCGGTCATCATGCGCGGCACGGTGGGTACCTTCATCAGGTACAGCTCATGTGCAATTCTGAAAATGCTTATGGCCTTGAAAGCAGGGTAGGCCAGAATAATCTCGTCAGTGCTTCTGGCAGCCGGGTCTCCCTCATAGGCGGCCTCAATGTCGGTTTCAAGAACATGTCTCACACCGGGAATCCGCCTTATAAGCTCTGCAGTTGCGCTTTCCGCCTCATGGGAGTCCATTACGCACCTAAGCGCATTGTTAAGCTGGACCGCTGCCTTTGAAAACGCGGACATTCTCCTTTCCCTGAGTTCTGACTTGGAGCAGCATGCGTTGTTCTCACATCCTATGCATGTAGACATTTCCTTGCCGGTGAACTCCGGGAACATGGCAATCTCAAGATATTCAAGGCTCTTTCTTACTGCCACCTTCATTCCCACGTAATCCGCCTTGCTCTCCGGGGAAAGACTGTTTACCGTACTTATAATTGCGTTTTCAATTTCTGAATTCATACTGTGACTTTACAATCAAACAAGCCTTTTTGCAAAGACCTGATTCTGATAAAATACAAACATGCCCCATAAAAGAACCAAAACAAAAAGAACTCAGGTCAGAGGCGGCCTTTTCTGGGTCCTTCTGCTTCTTCTCACGGCTCTTTGCGTCCTTGTTTTCATATACACCCCGGTCACTGACCCAAGGACTCTTGCAACAGGCTCCTCAGACCATGTTGCAGACCTTGAGAAAATTGCAATTCCGGCCAACGACGGAGGCCTTACGCTGCACACCGGCTACACCCTCAAATACTCGGAGGAGCACGAGCAGCCTTACTGGGTTGCCTACGTTCTCACCCCCGCGGAAACAGTGGTCAAAGTCACTGACCGTGAGGATAACTTCCGCGCGGACCCGGCCATAATTACAGGCAGCGCAACCCTGGCAGATTACCGCGGATCGGGCTATGACAGAGGCCATCTTGCACCCTTTGCAGACCTTTCCTGGTCCGAACAGTCCGCTTCCGATTCCTTCTATCTTTCAAACATGAGCCC
>CAMZGJ010000026.1 GCA_947306375.1 uncultured Spirochaetales bacterium | reverse complement strand
TGGTTCCGCTGCCGCTCTTTATGTTGTAGAAGTTGGGAAGAAGGTGGTAGAGCGTGGTCTTTCCGCCTCCTGAAGGACCCACAAGGGCAAGTTTCCTGCCCCTGGGAATGCTCAGATTAATGTTGTGGAGCACCTCCGCGGAAGGCTCATAGGAATAATTAACATCCCTGAACTCAATGTCTCCCTTAACATCCTCAAGGTCAACTGCACCCTCCTCGTCCTTCTCCGGCTCAGTGTCCATAATCTCACAGAAGCGTCTGAAACCGCTCACCCCGTTCTGGTACTGCTCAACAAAGTTTATGAGAGTGGTGACCGGGCTTATGAAGAGGTTCACGGAGACAATGAAGGTTGAGTAATCTCCGAAAGTAATGCGCCCCGCATAGAGGAAAAGACCGCCGGCTATCAGAATAACCACATTGAAAATGTCCGTAACAAATGTTGTGGAGGCAAAGAACGCGGCCATGGCGCGGTATGCACGCTTGGAGGCATCTATGAACTGGTTGTCCCCCTGGCCGAACTTCTCAATCTCAATGTCTGAGTTTGTATACGCCTTGGTGACGCGTATTCCGGTAATGGAGCTTTCCACAGCAGCATTAATAACCGCATTACTCTTGCGCCTGTCATCAAAAGCCTTGCGGAAGGCCTTGCGGTAATGAAGCGTAACCCACACCAGAATGGGAACGCAGCAGAAGATAATGAGAGTAAGCTGCACATCTATCATGCACAGGTAAACAAAGGACAGGATTATCATGGTGGAGCTTATCAGAAGGTTCTCCGGCCCGTGATGGGCAAGCTCAGCAACCTCAAAAAGATCACTGGTAATGCGGGTCATGATACGTCCCGTCTCGTGGTTGTCATAGTAGCTGAACGGAAGTTTCTCAAGATGCTCAAAGAGATCGCGCCTCATGCGCGACTGCATGTGAACCCCTATCAGGTGGCCGTAGTACTGGACAAAGTACTTGAGCATCATGCGCAGAACGTAGAGAAGCAGCACCGCAACGCCCAGTTTGATAATTGCGTCGTACATCCGGTTGGGAATGTAGAAGTTGAGCATTCTGCGCGTGATTACCGGGTAGACCATCCCTATGACGGAGATGAAAAAGGAGGCCAGCATGTCCAAGGCCAGCATCTTCTTATGCGGCCCGTAGTAGGAAACAAAGCGCCTGAACATCTCAGAACCCCATGGCAAAACTTGTCACGTAACCCGCCACAACGGACACGGCAAAAGAAATCCCCACAATGACAAAGGCATTTGCCACGGTGCTCTTCTTCTTGAAAAGAATAAGCACTCCCAGGCCCGAATTAACCAGAAGCCCGGCCAGAAGGGACCCGAAAGCCAGACTGCCGTTAAGGTACAGCTCGGTCAGCAGAACGCTTGAGGCACAGTTGGGGACAAGCCCCACGATGCTTGCAAGAAGCGGTGCAAAATACCTTCCTGAACTGATGAATGAAACAAGAGTATCCTCTCCTGCAAGTCCAATAATCACACCCAGAACCAGGTTGATTACCAGCACATAGACAAAGATTCCCAGCGAGTGGTGAAGCGGGTGCAGGACATGGGCAACAAGTTTTGTCTCGGAGTGGGCGTGCCCCTCATAATGAACCGCCCCCTCGTCAAGGTTGTCAGAGCCCGCGTTCCTCACAAATGCGTTTACCGCAAGACCCACGACGGTACCAATTGCAAACTTAAGTCCCAGCAGCAGCGGAAGCATGTTCAGGCTCTTACCGCTTGTCATGATTATGATTACAGCCTCATCGCTGCAGCTCAAAAAAGCCGCAAGCAGAGTTCCCATTGAGAGAAGACCGCGCACATAGAGGTCAGATGCAAGAACACTTGTCCCGCACTGCGGAATGAGGCCGAACAGGGCGCCGAAAACAGGTGCCTTATTCCTTCTGCTTACAAGAATTGCAGCAATTCTGTCCTCAAAAAATGACAACAGCATATGAAAGGCAAAAACAAATATAAAAACCTTAATGCTGTCAAGAACTGCGTCTTTAGCAATGTCCAGAAACAAATCAAAACTCATAGTGAATACCTAAGAGCAAAGGTTATATCAAAGAGGTTTTTTTGTAAACAAATCAGGTCTCTTCAGAGGCCTTGGGAAAGACAACCAGATATGTGGCAAACATGAGGATTGCGCACATAATCCAACCAACCGGGTAGCTTATGCCCACACTCTGCGGAGTATTGGAAATAAATCTTGTCATTACAAAAAGATAAATCTGTCTGAACGCAACAAATGAAAAGAGCATGTAGAACATTGCAAGCTCACTTCTTCCGGCTGCGCGGACAACTCCTGCGTAGATCTGGTTTACACAGGCTGCAAAGATGAAGACCCCGTTCATTCTGAGGAACATGGAGCCGTAGTATATGACTCTTTCCTCACTGTCTTCAACAAAGAAATCCACAATAGCAGGGGCAAAGACCCAAACAACCAGGACCATGACCCCGGTTGACACAAGGGCCATGAGAAGACAGATTGTTGAGCCCCTGCGTGCACGACTTATATGGCCTGCTCCCAGGTTCTGACTTACAAAGGTTGTTACCGCCAGAGCAAGGGAATTAATGGGCAGGAAGAAAAGCTGGTCAACCTTTGAGTTTGCGGTCCAGCCGCCCATAACATCCGTTCCGAAAAAGTTTATGTACCTCTGGACAAACACATTTGAAAAAGCAGTTATTGAAAGCTGGAGCGCAGAGGGAAAACCTATTGAAAAAATCTGCCCCATCATGGTCCAGTCCACCCTTATCCTGTTGAGTCTCACTCTCACTACGGAATCCGTGGTCAGGAGCATGAAGACAACAAGAGCTGCGGAAATGAACTGGGCAAGAATTGTTGCATAGGCCACTCCCGCAGTACCCATTTTGAAGACTATGACAAACAGCAGGTCCAGACCAATGTTAAGAACGGTTGTTACAACAAGGAAGATGAACGGATAAACGGAGTTCCCAATTGCCCTGAGAATTGCCGCGCCCGCATTGTAGACAAGAAGCCCGGAAACCCCCGCAAAGTAAATTGTAAGATATATTCTCTGGTGTACGGCAACCTCCTCAGGGGAGTTGAGAATCCTGATCATGAGCGGAATGCTGAGAATGCCCAGTGCAGTCATGACAATGCAGAAGATGATTGTCAACGCAACGAATGTATGAACCGCCTTTTCCACCTTCTCCGGCTCATGAGAACCGAAGTACCTTGAAATAACCACACCGGCTCCCGTGGAAAAGCCCATGAAGAATCCTATTATTGCATTTGTAACGGAACTGAGGGTTCCCACTGCGGAAAAGGACTGCTTTCCCACAAAGTTTCCGACAACCCATGTATCAACGGTGTTGTAAAGCTGTTGGAATATGTTTCCAAGAAGCAGGGGCAGAGCAAAACCCAGAAGGAGATTAAAAACATTTCCCGCAGTCATATCCGTTTCAGTCCTGCGGGTATTCAAAAGAGACATACAGCCATATTCAACCGCACTTACGGGAAATAAACAATAACCATACAGTGTTAAATTATTTTTTTCTTTTTAGGGGGAGGAAAACGAGGGTTTGCGCCCATAACTATAAGTGAAGACCTATTACTGCAACGGAGGACGACTGATAAATGAACTCACAACTGATAATGTTGAGAATCAGAGAAAGGATTAAAGAGCTTCAGGACATGAAACACATGCTTGAAAACAGCCCTTCAGACAGAACCGGAGAACATCTATATTGGAAAACCACAAAAGGAAAAACAAGGTACTATCTGAGAAAGGATTCAAGAGACAGCAACGGCAAATATCTGGGCAACAAAGACAAAGACAAATTGTTGTTATTTGCAGAGAAATACAGAAACAGAAAGTATTTAGTCACAATAGACAAGGAGATCTCCCTGTTGAACAAATGCCTCAGACATTTTACATACTCCAAACCGGAGGAGTACACGGAAATGGTATGGGAAAACCTGCCGGATGAGATTAAAAGCCTTACTGTGCCGGCTCCTCTTACAGATGAAGGCTATGCCCGCAAATGGCAGAACAAAACGCGCTTCAGGAAGAAAACTGTATGCGAATCGCCATTCAGAACAATGAGAGGTGAATACGTTCGTTCCAAGAGCGAGTGCATAATAGCAGACAGACTGTATCTCAGAGGTATTCCCTACCACTATGAGATTAACCACACCCTGGTGGATGAATATGGTTCCGACTATACTGTTCAGCCTGATTTCACGGTTTTGAACAAACGCACCAGAGAGGAGTTCATATGGGAACACTTCGGAAAGATGGGAGATTCATCCTACTGCAATGACAATCTGCCAAAACTCAATGACTATGTCCGAAGCGGCTATATACCCGGGCACAACCTGATTCTCAGCTTTGAGTCCTTACAATGCCCGCTGAATGTCATTTATATCAACGCAATGATTGAGAAGTACCTTTTATAAAGGCCCTTCATGAGAGTTAATGTAGGATAAACAGGCGGGAAAACATGAGTTCTTATATGATTTTTCATATAAATTGCCATGATTTTGGGCTGATTTATACTACATCCCCTACCCGGAAAGCGCTCAGGAAAGCTCAAAGGCTCCCGTATAGAGCTGCCAGTAGGTGCCCTTCAGCTCAAGGAGCTGCTCATGCGTGCCGCGCTCAATAATGCGTCCGTGGTCAAGCACCATGATGGCATTGCTGTTTCTGATGGTTGAAAGGCGGTGGGCTATAACAAAGACCGTGCGTCCCTTCATGAGGTTGTCCATGCCCTTCTGGACAATTGCCTCCGTCCTGGTGTCAATTGAACTTGTAGCCTCATCCATAATCAGAACAGGGGGGTTTGCAACAGCCGCTCTGGCAATTGAGATAAGCTGCCTCTGTCCCTGTGAGAGACTTGAGCCGTTGCCTCTGAGAACGGTGTTGTAGCCCTCAGGAAGCCTGGAGATGAAGCTGTCCGCATTTGCAAGCTTTGCCGCGGCAATGCACTGCTCATCCGTGGCATCAAGCCGTCCGTAACGGATGTTCTCCAGAACTGTTCCGGTGAACAGATTAACGTCCTGAAGCACAATGCCCAGAGAGCGTCTGAGGTCAGGTTTCTTTATCTTTGTAATGTTTATACCATCATAACGGATCTTGCCGTCTGCAATGTCGTAGAACCTGTTCAGCAGGTTGGTGATTGTGGTTTTTCCGGCACCGGTTGCACCCACAAAGGCAATCTTCTGGCCGGGCTTTGCGTAAAGGGACATGTCAAAGAGAACCTGTTTTTCCTCCGTATACCCAAAGTCCACATGCTCCATGTAAATATCGCCGCGAAGCGGTGTGTATGTAACGCTTCCGTCCGCCGTGTGAGGGTGTCTGAAGGCCCATTCCCCGGTCTGTTTGGGGCTTTCCACAATGTTGCCTTCACTGTCGTGCTCAACGTTCACAAGAGTCACGTAGCCCCTGTCCTGCTCGTTCTCCTGGTCAATGAGGGTGAAGATGCGGGAGGCACCGGCAAGGCCCATGGTGAACATGTTGACCTGCATTGAGAGGTTGCCTATGACCTGGGTCATGGACTTGGACATGGAGAGGAAGGAAACAATTATGCCTGTTGAAATGGTTCCCATGCCGCCCAGGCCTATGTTGGTGACGTTGAAGTACACCAGAAGCGTGCCCAGAAGGGCTATGAGGACGTACAGTATGTTGCCCATGTTGTTGTTTATGGGGCCCAGAATGTTCCCAAAGCGCGTTGCCCGGGTGCCGTCACTGCACAGCTGTGCGTTCAGACGGTCAAAGTCCTCCTTGGCCCTGTCCTGGTGGCAGAAGACCTTGACCACGCGCTGGCCTTCCATCATCTCCTCAACAAAACCCTCCTCTGCGGCAAGGGATCTCTGCTGCCCGGCCATGTATTTTCCGGACTTGCCGGCCACGGAGGCCGATAACCTTACAATGAAGAACAGGCCGATGACAACTGCAAGGGTAAGCCAGACGCTGTAGACCAGCATCATGGCAAACACGGAGATTATGGAAAGAGCGCTTTCTATCAGGGACGGAATGCAGCGGCCTACAAGTTCACGCACTGAGTCAGTATCATTGGTGTAGGTGGACATAATCTCACCATGCTGGTTTACGTCAAAGTACTTTATGGGCAGGGTCTCCATCTTGGAGAACATGTCGTTCCTCAGGTGCATGAGGGTGCCCTGCGTAACCTCGGCCATAGTGAGGCCGCGGATAAGGTTGGCAATTATGGCGGCGGCAAAGAACGCGGCCATGGTGATCAGTATGCCCGTAAGGTCATGCCAAACACCCTGAAGACCTGTGTTCAGGCCGGGCACAATTACGTTGTCTATCAGTCTTCTGAGGGAGACCGTAGCCACAAGGGAGGCAAGAGATCCTGCAATTATGCAGAACGTGACAAGTAACATCTGTTTTTTGTACTCACGCCACACGTAGCCCAGAATTCTTTTGAAGGTGCCTTTGTTGATCTGCGGTTTCAGGCCGCCCTTTCTGTCAAGCTGCATTCTGTTACGCGGTCCGCTCATCAGGCTTCCTCCTTCATGTGGGTCTGGGACTCCCAGACTTCATAGTAAATTCCCCTGAGGGCAATGAGGCTCTGGTGGCTGCCGCGTTCGGCTATGCTCCCGTTGTCCATTACAATAATCTCATCCGCATCCTGAACGGAGGCAACGCGCTGGGCAATTATTATCTTTGTGGTGCCGGGAAGGTACTCCTTAAGACCCTTTCTTATCATTGCGTCCGTCTTGGTGTCGACGGCACTTGTGGAGTCATCCAGAATAAGAACCCTGGGCTTTGCAATCAGGGCACGGGCAATGCAGAGCCTCTGCTTCTGACCGCCCGAGACGTTGGTTCCCCCGCGCTCTATCTTTGAGTTATAGCCCTCCGGCATCTGAGTTATGAACTCATGGGCGCAGGCTATGCGGCACACCTGTTCAATCTCCTGATCAGTGGCATCTTCCCTGCCCCATCTTATGTTGTCCTTAACCGTTCCGGAGAACAGAACGTTCTTTTGAAGAACAACGGAAATCTGCTTTCTCAGTGCATCCAAATCATATTCCCTTACATCCTTACCGCCAACGCGCACTGTACCTGCGGTTGTGTCGTAGAGCCTTGGGATAAGCTGGATGAGGGTTGTCTTTGAGGATCCGGTTGAACCTATTATTCCTATTGTTTTTCCGCTTTCTATATGAAGGTCTATGTCCTTCAGGGCATCACGGCCGCTCTGACCGTTGTATCTGACAGACACGTTATCAAAGTCTATGCTGCCGTCCTTTACATCCGAAATGCCGTTTTCAGGTGACTTGAGCGTGCTCTGTGTGTTCAGCACCTCAACAATTCTCTTTGCGCTCTCAAAGGAGATGGCGCATGTCACCACAATCATGGAGAGCATCATCATGGACATGAGAATCTGTATGGCGTAGGTCATGAAGGAGGACAGCTGGCCTGGAGTCATTTCAGTGGCTCCTGAGGAGATTATTATCCTTGCACCTATGTAGCAGATAAAGAGCATGGCTCCGTAGCCGCAGAACATCATGAGGGGGCCGTTGAGGGCAAGTATGCGCTCAACAAAGCGGAAATCCTTCTTCACCTCTCCGGAAGTCTTCTCAAAACGCTCCGTCTCATAGCCCTCACGCACAAAAGATTTTACAACCCTTATGCCGTTTACATTCTCCTGGACGGAGTTGTTCATGGCATCGTAACGCTTGAAAATTCTCTTGAAAATAGGAAAGGCATGGGACGCAATCAGATACAGGCCCAGTCCCAGGACGGGAACAACGGCAAGAAAAACCACCGCCACTCCCGGGTTTATCCTGAAGCTCATTATTACCGAGAAAATGAGCATGAGGGGACTTCTGACTGCGGTTCTTATTATCATCATGAAGGACATCTGTACGTTGGTTACGTCAGTTGTCATCCTGGTTATCAGGCTGGATGTTGAGAATCTGTCAACGTCGCTGAAGGAAAAATCCTGGACGCGGTAGAAGATGTCGTGCCTGAGGTTGGCGGCAAAACCTGCACTTGCGGAGGCGGCAAAGCGGCCGGACATAATACCGCAGAAAAGCGAGAACAGGGCCATGCACAGAAGGATTGCCCCGTATCTGAGCAGGTCTGTCATGTTCTCGGAACTCATATGGTCTATAAGAGATGCCATCACAAGCGGAATAATGCACTCCATGGACACCTCTCCCACCATGAAAAGCGGTGTCAGAACGGCATCTTTTCTGTATTCTCTTATGCTTTTGGCAAGGGTTTTTATCATAGTGAATAATTTATTGAAAAACGGCCTCAGGGTCTACATAATACAGGCATGAACAGGAAACTTCCCTTCAGCAGGGAACTTGCATACATTCTGGGTCTGTTCATAACGGCCCTGGGAGTCTCATTCATGGAAAAACCTGACTTCGGTGTTTCAATGGTGGTGGCCCCTGCGTATCTTCTGTACAGAAAAATAAATCCCCTGTGGAGTTTCTTCACATTCGGAACAGCAGAGTACATGTTCCAGTTTGTTCTCCTGCTTGTAATGATGCTGATTATAAAGAAGTTCCGCACAGGCTGGTTCTTCTCCTTCATAACCGCCGTTGTCTACGGCCTTATGCTGGACTCCTGCATGGCCTTCACCGCAACTCTTGCAACGGACACAATGACTCAGCGTCTTGTTATGTATGTTGGGGGAATACTCCTCTGCTGCGCCGGAATCTCACTGGTGTTTCACACCTACATTCCGCCTGAGGTGTATGAGCTGTTTGTAAAGGAAGTTTCCAAGGCCTTCGGAGTTGAGATCCACACCTTCAAAACATGCTATGACATATCCAGCATGCTTATTTCCGTTGTTCTTTCCTTCTGCTTCTTCGGATTCGGAGTCTTTGTGGGAGTAAGGGAGGGAACGGCAATCTGCGCCCTGATAAACGGCTCCATAATCAAGGTCTTCTCACGTTTTTACAGAAGGTTCTTTGAATTCAGGGCAACATTTCCCAAACTTGAGGAATACTTCAGCAGGTAATTCCCCTGTAGGTTCTGCACACGGCCTCATAGCTTTCCGGTGTTCCTATGTCATACCTCTTTGCAGGCATTTCCATTGCATGGAAAACAGTCTGTGTGCACAGGTGCTGGACCAATGAACCAGGGGCATCGGCCGGGCAGCCGGCCTCAAGCGCGCGTCCTATGAGCGGAAGGTCTGAGGCGGTGTAGATGTAAAACGGAGGAACCAGCCAGTGGGAGGCGGGGTTAACAACCTTTTCGCGCATCTCAAGCACCTTTTCCGAGCCGTCCACAGTGCAGACGCAGTACTTTTTGTCCGGGACAAGGGTCGGCTCGTACCAGCGCATAATGCAGGACGTCCCCACCCTTTTCCAGTAGTTGAGAAAGTGGGAGAAACTGAAGTCCAGCACGTTGTCTCCGGCAATGACCAGCAAATCCTCATTTAGGGCACACTGCCTTATTGCAAAATCCATGTCCCTCACCGCGCCCAGACGGTTGGAGTTGTCAGTAGATCCGTCATCAAGGATGGTGAAGGCCTCTTTTCTTCCGGCGGCCCAGTTGTCAAAGTGAGTCTTGAATCTGTGGTTTGAGACAAGAATGTATTCAGTCACTCCGCATAAGGAAATGTCGTCACACAGGTGGTCCAGGATTGTCTTATCCCCCACCTTGAGCAGGGCCTTGGGAGAGTTTTCCGCAAGAGGATAGAGCCTTGTGGCATATCCGGCGGCAAGAATCACGCACTTCATGGCTCTATCCTAACCTCTGACCGTGTTGCTTTCAAGGTAGTCTTGATGCTAACATCTGATATATGAGCATCAAACTTATCTGCCTTGATATAGACGGAACACTTGTTGATGACAACAAGAACATTCCCCCTGCAAACCTTGAGGAAATAAGAAGGGCAGCCTCACTGGGAATCCGCATTGCAATAACCTCCGGCCGCATTTCTCCCTCCACACAGCACTACATGAAACAACTGGGGATAACAGGTGCCGTCTCCTCCCTGGGAGGAGCGATGCTCGAAAACGAAAACCACGAGATCATTGAGGAATACACCCTGGACAGGGAGACCTGCTCGCTGGTGAATGAGCTTGCCAACAGCAACGGCATGACGCTGTACGCCTACTACCACTACCACTGGTACGCAGACGGCACAAAGGCAAGTCCTTACTGGATGAATATAGAAAAGACAATCACAACGGTAAGAGGCATCTACGTCAATGACCTCCAGAAAGAAGTCCTGGACAAATTCTGCCCCAACAAGTTCCTTGTCTCCGAGGCGGACTACAGCAAAGCAGTCAGCTTCATGAAACTCCTGCAGGACACCTGTGACCCCTCCAAGGTCAAATTCTTCATGTCAGGCCCCACCTACATTGAGGTAATGCACCCTGATGCGGACAAGGGCAACGCCATACGCGGACTTTGCCGTTACTACGGCCTGGACAAGTCAGAGGTCATGGTCTGCGGAGACTATTACAATGACGTTTTCATGTTCAAGGAAGCCGGAATAAGCGTGGCGGCGGCCAACGCCCCGGATGACGTCAAATCCCAGGCTACGTACGTGACAAAGCTTGACAACAATCAGGGAGTTGTGGCAGACGCCATAAGACATTTCATTCCTTAAAATACCGCTTTACCCGGTTCAACCTACGGAAGGCCCGTCGGTAACGCTCAGAATCAGGGCACTGCCCTGTCCGAACACATTCTCCATCTGTTCAATATACTTCTGTGTGTAATCCACGGGAACGTAGGCCTGAATGGTACCTGCAAATCCGCCGCCGTGCAGACGCCATGCCCCGTTTTCACCCAAGAGCTTTGAAGAAAGCGCAAGAGCCAGCACTATCTGCTGGTTTTCCGGATGTGACGGACTGAAGGCATTCTGGAGAAGTTCTGCGAAAGACCTTCCGCACTCGCGGACAAGATTCAGATAAGAATCAATATCCCCGGCCTTCAGGGCATCTGTCATCAGATCCACCCTTCTGTTCTCGTCAAAGTAGTGTATAGTCCTGAGAAGAGCCCTTTCATTGCACAGAGCCTTTTGCACCTCCCGGATATTATCAAAGAAAACACTTTCATCCAGCTGCCTGAGATTCTGCTTGCCAAAGAAGGAAGCCACGCTGTGCATCTCTGCAGGAATTGCCGCATAATCTGAAGTAAGATCCGAGTGGTCCGCACCGGTGTT
>CAMZGJ010000025.1 GCA_947306375.1 uncultured Spirochaetales bacterium | reverse complement strand
CGCACCCTGATCGAATGCCTGGCTGATTTCCAATGCACGGTCGCCGCGGAAGTTGAAATAGATCACCGCATCGCCGTCCTTGACCGGGCCGACGGGAGTTGAACCGTCCTCGGAGATCACGAACGGAGGCAGGTCCTGGTCGATCGCCTTGGTTTCTCCGCGCAGGGTTTCGACTGCTTCGTGCGCGGTCTTGAACATGCGGCCCTTGCCCTGCACATGGGTTTCCCAGCCCTTGCGGACCATGTCCCAGTTGGCGTTGTAACGGTCCATGGTAATGACCATTCTGCCTCCGCCGGAGGCAATTTTTGCATCAAACGTTCCGTCTGAGGAGAGGTCTGCAAGGAACTTTGCAAACGGGTCAAAGTAGTCAAGTGCGCTTGTGGGGTCAACGTCTCTTCCGTCCAGAAGGGCGTGTACGCGGACCTTCTTCACTCCTTCCTTCTTTGCCTCAACAATCATGTCCTTCAGGTTCTTGATATGGCTGTGGACGTTTCCGTCACTGAGAAGTCCCAGAAAGTGAAGTGTGGAGCTGTTCTTTTTAACATTTTCAATGAGTTTCTTCCATGTTGCGCCGCGGAACATCTCTCCGGTCTCTATGGATGAGGCAACAAGCTTGGCACCCTGAGCAAAGACGCGTCCGCAGCCCATTGCATTGTGTCCCACCTCGCTGTTTCCCATATCATCGTCCGTGGGAAGGCCTACGGCCGTACCATGGGCTTTGAGCTTGGTCCAGGGACATGTTGCCATAAGGGAATCCAGATTCTCCTTCATGGCGCGCTTTACAGCGTCTCCGTCCTCATATTTTCCGAAGCCCACGCCGTCCATTATCACAAGGACAACCGGTCCCTTGCGGCTGATTTTTCCGTTTTTCTGAAGTTTTTCAACTGCCATATAATTCTCCTGATCCGTCAATTGAATTTTCTGTTTTTGAATTTGTATATGTTTACAAGGTTTTCATACCTTTCAATAACCGTGTCCATTATGGGGCCGTCCCACCTGATGGGGATGGTCTCTTTTGCCTTTTTGTTTATCTGTTCTCTTTTCTCCTCCGGGAGGCTGAGGAAGAAGGCAACCTTGTCGGCAAAGTCCTCAGTTGTGTCCTTGCAAAGAAGGCCGTTCTCCCCGTTCTTTATGCTCTCTCCGGCAGCCGATCCCTCAACCACAACGGAGGGCGTTTCCATGAGCGCCGCCTCTCTGACCACCAGGGAGAATGTGTCATAGAGGGAGGGGAAGACAAAGAGGGTTGCAAGGTAGTAGAGGCAGTCCAGGACCTTGGAGTCCTGAAGGTGCCCTGTCATGACAAAGCGATCGGATATTCCCTCTTTGAGGGCAAGTTCCTTCACTTCTTCCTCATCCGGACCTTTTCCGGCAAAGACAAGCTGGAATTCATGGCCCTGCTTTTTGAGCCGGGCGGCTCCTTCTATTATTCTTCTGAGATTCTTCTTCCAGTTAATCTGGCCCACGTAGAGCAGTACCGGGACATCTCTTCTGATTCCGAATTCGGAGCTTACCTGATCCAGCATCTCGGTATGAAGCTCTCTGACATTTGTTCCGTTGGGAACTATTATCAGTTTTCCCTTGTAGCCGTAGCTCTGAAGCGTCTCCGCTGAGTTCTCGGAAACAGTCCAGACCTCATCGCACTGGCTGTAGAAGTCCGCAACCATCTCAGAGCCTATTCTTGCCAGCATTTTGCTTTTTGTGGCTATGAGAATGTCATCGTAGTACTTTGAGTGGAAGGTGCCCACAAGGGGAACGTTTTTCTTTTTTGCATAGTAGACTGCGGAGAATCCGGCAAAGGCGGGGGAGTGGGTGTGGCAGATGTCCAGGTCTATGAGTTTCATCCTGGCGGTGAAGTGGGTGTCCAGCTTGTCTATTCCCACCTTCCACGGGTTGCCCTTGGAAAGCCGGAGTGAGTTGTAATCCACAATCTCAAAGGGGTACTTTCCCCTGAAACCCATGTTGTCGGTGGGACAGATTACGTAGACCTCCTGATTGCGCAGGGACAGAGTGTCCGCATAGGCTTTTACAACCCTTCCCACGCCGTCGATTATTGGAAGAAAAGAATCTGAAAACTCTCCGATTTTCATCATGACCTCACATCAGTATTTTACATCCGAGGCCTTTGAAACAAGCATTATGGTTGTGTAGCACAGAACCATGAAGGCCGTTCCGGCCAGGTTGAAAATCATGTTATTAAAATAAATGTTTATAATGTTGCCCACCAGGAAAAGGAGGGCTGAGAAATGTCTTATCAGGTAGCTTCCCGGCGGATCCAGTATTATCTGGCGCAGGAACAGAACGGCTGAAGCCGAGTAGAGGGCCGAGACAAACAGAGACAGGTTGAGACTTGTGTTCAGAACTTCTATCTGCTGGGTTGCCGGGATGAGCAGGGACGTTATGAGTGCAAACGCAATAGAAAGCAGGATGTAGTAAGCAACGGTTGAAGGCTCTCTGTTCTGGTAGAAAAAGCTGAAACCGAAGATTGAGAATCCGGTCATGAGAAGAGAGAACGAGAGGATCCTGTTCACTGTTATGGGGTTGACCGGAATGATGAATGTTACGGCTGAGAAAACAGAGACAATGCGCAGCTCAAGTACCATTGAAAAGAGCAGGAACAAGGGCAGAAAGGCTGTGTCCAGGCCTGAGCCCGAGAACAGTGAGTTGTAGTAGAAGACGAGGAAAATGAAGAGGACCATTGCCCTTACCGCGCTTTCTGCAAACTCCAGAACCAGGTGCATGTCCGTTGTGTTTATTATTGCGTACAGACACATGCCCAGAAGAGCCGCCAGAACTGCAAAGGCAAGAACAGTGATTATGAACCTCAGCGTTCTTCCTGTCATATCATATCCTTTCTGTAAACAAAGGTTCCCGCCTTGAGGTTAACCGAACATACATCTGCGGCAAGACCTGCAGAGAGGGTGTTTATGAGGGCTGCCGTTCCTGCATACAGGGGAAGGGCTGCCATTGCCGGAGAGACCGGCACTGCGCCTGAGCCCAGGTAGTTGAGGGCAAAGACGCTGATGAACAGAATCTCCGAACCCGGTGCCATTGAGCATATTACGCTGAAAAGCGAGCAGCTGAGGGCTACGGGCAGAAGTCCGGCAAATCCTGCCTGCAGGGAAGATGGTCCGAACAGCACAAAGCAGGTGAAGAGCGTTGCGCATGCGGCGCTTCCGCCTTTGGCAAAGAAGGCGGACTCAACTGCGGTAAGGGATGTAACCCTTTTCTGAACACCCAGATTGTTTCTCACCGTGGTGTAGAAGGGCACTGTTGCAAAGACTGAGCTTCCGGACAGGAAGGACGGAAGGGCTGCCGGAAGCAGGCGGAACATCCTGCTGTACGGGTTGTGTCTGAACCCCGTTATTGCAAAGTAAGCCATGGGAAGCAGGCCGAACACCGCAATGAGGGCAAAGATGAAGAATGTTGAAATCCAGTTGCCGGAAATGCCGGTCTGAACCGTAACGGATGTCCATTTTGCGCTCATGAAGAAGAGAGGAAGCCACCAGAATCTGGACAGGTCCAGACACAGGCGGTAGGAAACCTCGGACAGTGAGTTTGCAATGTCGTAGATGGGGCTGAAGATTGAACTTGTGGGCCTTATGGCACAGCCTGTTATCAGGGCTGCCGCAATTGCCGCAACGGTTATGTTCCTGAAGCTCAGAACCCTGAGGATAATTGTATTTGTCAGGAATGTTGTCCTGAAGTCCTCAAGAGGGAAGGTTGCCGGGACGGCTGCCGGCATGGTCATGTAGACCACGGCTGCGGCCACAGACAGAAGAACGGTTGTTCCCGCTCCCCACAGAAGTGTGAGCAGGAAGGTCTTGAGTCCGATGTCACGTCTTGCTGCAAAGGAGGCAGCGGCGGCAGTGAGGGTTGTGAAAACCACAACTATCAGAAGCACCGATGAAACCGGCATCATGATATCCGATACGGCAGTTGTCAGAACGCCGAACCACGGGTAGTTCCCGAAGAGGAAATAAAACGCAACTCCCAGAGCGCATGAAATTGAGTATGTAAGCCAGTTTCTCATTTAAGTCCCACCAACTTGTAGCCGGCTGCAGAGTTCTTTCTGAGCCAGGTCTTAACAGCCTCCCTGCTTTCCTCCTCAGTGGCTCCGTTGAGAAGTGCGTCCGCAAGGCAGGCTATGAACATGCATTCCTGGAAAGCCTCTCCGTTGTACCAGCAGATTCCCTGATACTCGTTTCTTCCCATGAGAGCCAGGAAAGCGTTGTTGTCCAGCAGTTCCCTGATTTTCCTGGTGTCTTTTGAAACCAGAAGCGCGCTTCTGCTTATGAATGCAAGGTCAGTTTCAAAGAGACGGTCCAGCATGAGGGTGCGGGCCTTGTTCATGACGTCCTGCAGGCTGTCCCTTTCTCCCGCGAACGGCAGAAGGATGAAAGCACCCTCGAATACCGTTGCCAGCTGGTCTCCCAGGATAATTCCGCCGTCGGAGAAAACCTCCCACTTGCAGACCTGCTCCAGACGGGTTATCAGACCCACAATGTCCGCGGGTTTGAGCTCTCTTGTCTGAAGTCCTATCTTGGAGAACACGTCCCTCAGCTCATCCATGTAGGTGTAGCAGTTGGCAAGGTTCTGCAGGATCTCCCTCTTGGCTGCCGCCGATGTTCTTCCGGCAAGCATGCTCTTGAGGGCCTTTCTGAGAGCCGGGTTCTTTATGTTCTGTGCCACGTCAAAGAAGGGCTGCAGGTACATGAGCCTTATTTCAAGGTCTATGTCCGCAATGCCTCTGTCTCCTATGCGGTTGTAGAGGTTCTCATAGATGCCGTCCACATCCTCTATTTCCCTTATGTCCATCAGGATTTTTGTCTGATAGCCGTCAAGGGAGACCCACAGTCCTTCCTCAAAAAGCTTCATGGACGGGCAGAGGTGCCACAGGTTCTCGTTGAAGTCCCTGTAGATTACAAAACGTCTGCCGCCCATTGTGAGCCTGAGGGCGTGGGCAACCGAAGTTGTCTCAAGCTGGCGTGTTGCCTTGTTGAGCTTGGGTGCGGATTCATAGATTCTGCCCTGTGCGTGCTCAAATCTGTTGTTGAACAGTACAAGGGTCATCTGTCTGTCATCTCCGTTTGCAAATGCGTAGACGGATTCCTCAACGCTGTCTCCGTTTCTCACGTCAAAGATGTTGAAGTAGCGGCATTCGGAGAACAGGTGGCGCATCTTCAGAAGCGGGAAGATCTTTGCCCTGTGCCTGTCTATGAGTCCCTGGTCGGGTTTCTCATCCCAGTATGCCCTCTGGTATTCCATTCCATACTTCTCATGGAAGCCTTCTATCTGTCCGTGTCCGAACAGGGGAAGTCCGGGCATTGTTGAGAGCATGGTGCAGATTCCGAAGTACTTGTCTCCGTTTCCGAACTGTGCTATTGCAGTGTCCTCATCCGGGTTGTTCATGAAGTTCACGTAGCGTTTGAGGATTTCCGGGTCAAAGGCTATTGTGGCCTTGATTGAATCTCTGTACTTGCGGTTGTCCTCGTTCTTCATCATGTGCATGAAGGCGCTGTTGTAGACTCTGTGCATTCCGAGGGTGCGGACAAAGTAGCTTTCCATCATCCAGAAGGCCTCTGCAAGAAGCAGGGTGTCCGGAAGCTCCGTCTGGATTCTGTCAACGACCTCGCGCCAGAACTCAACGGGTATTCTGCGGTTGAATTCCTCATCCGACATACTGTAGGCGGTCCTGCCGGCTACATCGCCGCCGGTACCCGGTTTGGGGTACCAGAGGCGCTGGATGTGTCTCTTGGCCAGCGTCATGGCTGCGTCAAAGCGGATGATGGGGAAGTTTCTTGCAACTTCAAGAATCTGCTGGATGACGGCCTCCCTTGTGACGGGGTTCAGGTAGTCAAGCTGGGCGGTGTCATTCCAGGGCATTGTGGTGCCGTCGTTTCCGTGGAAGATGTAGCTGGTCTTTCCGGTTCTGTGGTCCTTGAACTGGAAGGTTACGGCTGCGTCGGTGCGGTTGAAGTAGTGGTCCTCAATCCTTATCTCCACCGCCGGGTTCTCCGAGAGGTTCTCTCCTGTGTACGTGTAGGAGGGGAACGGGGGATAGTCCTGGCTTATGAAGTATTCGGGGTGGTTGAACATCCACTCGCTGTCCAGGCCGGTGTGGTTGGGGACCATGTCACTGGCAAGTCTGATTCCGCGGACGCGGCAGCGCTCACGCAGGTTGTTCAGGGCGTTCCAGCCGCCCATTCTGTTTGATATGAAGTAGCCCTTGAGCGAATAGGCGGAGGACTCGGCATCCGGGTTTCCGCAGAGGGTTTTGATTTTCTTTGAGGCGGGGCTTCTTTCCCACAGGCCTATGAGCCAGAGGGCGGTGAATCCGCAGTCCCTGAGGAAGTCCAGTTCCTCGTCGGGAATTGCATCCAGGGTGTGTATGTCCCTTCCGTATTTCTTGCTCAGCTGGTCAAGCCAGACCAGCGTGCTTTTTGCCATCATAACTACGTTGGGCATCCACTGCTTGTCCGCCGTGAAGGACTCATAGTCAGGCTCTCCGGAGAAGTCCGGAAGCTTAATCTCTCCAGGGCCGCCGAAGCCGTGCTGGCGCTCTTCCTCTGCAATGAAGTCCAGTGCGTTGAGAAGGAGAATCTTGAGGAAGTCAGGCAGGTATGCGCCCCAGTGCTCGATTATGTATGCAATCTGCTTTTTCAGGTCGTCCGGGAAAAGCCTTGCAGGCATGGTGAGGAATGTGAACAGATCATCCTCTCCGGAGTCTGCAATGGATGTTCCCTTGAGGTAGCTTCCCAAAAGCGCGTTCAGGGCCTTTGCGCCCTCCGGGAAGTTCATTTCCTTCTGGCTGAGCATCTGTGCCGTTGCCGTGAGAATGGCGGGGTTTGCCTGGAAGACCTGGTGGATGAAAAAGGCTCTTGCGGTTTCCTCGGAGTCCGTTTCCTCAAGCTCCGTGGGGAACATCTCGGAGTAGTAGGAGAGCACGGCGGCGCAGTCCTTGTTGCGCTCAGCCAGCACGCTTATCCTGCTGAACGGGTCCGTCTCCTTTGTCTTGAGGAATTCCGTGGTGACGGTCTGGTAAATGAGATGAAGAACGGCGCTGCTGTTCAGGCCTGCGGCCGATACCTTTTCTTCGTGTTTGCTGTTGTAGAGGGCCGCTACGTCCTGGGCCTGTCTGTACAGTTCTCTGGGGGTCTTCTCCGTTTCAAAAACAGGGGCGAAGAGGGACATTGTCTTTCTTGAGATGCCTGAAATTCTGAAATCTCTGTTCTTCATTTTAAACTCCGGTAAATGTTCTGAGCTGCTCTTTTGCCTGTGAAAAGACCGCCGGAAGCTGCGTCTCTTCTTTTTCGGAAAAACGCGAGAGGACAAATGATGCAACCTCCACGGGGCCTTCCGGTCTGCCCACTCCTATGCGGAGTCTGACAAAGCCGTCCGTTCCCAGGTGCTGCTTCACGGACCGCAGTCCGTTGTGTCCGCCGGTTCCTCCTCCGGTTCTGAGGATGACACGGCCGAAGCCAAGCTCTATGTCATCATGCACGACAAGAATCCTGTCCGCCGGGATTCCGAAGAAGGCAGAGCATTCTCTGACGCTCAGGCCGCTTTCATTCATGAAGGTTGAGGGTCTGAGCCAGACCGTTTCCCCTTCCTTGAAGAACTCCCCGTGGAACTTTGTCTGCCAGGGTCCAGCGGGATTCAGGTATGAGCAGAAGAGTCTGGCAACGTTGTGCCGCGTTTTCTCATACTGATTCCCCGGGTTTCCGAGGAAGACAATCATCTTGTACATACGCATATAATATATCTTGAAAATTACTTGCTAACAAGACAAAATTGGGGCGTGGCAACAGCGGAAAAGTTTGAAAAATCGGCCCTCGTCATTGGTGTTCTGTCCACTGCGGAAGACAGGAGGGAGTATCTTGTTTCCCTTCTTGAGAAGAACTTCGGAAAGATAAGGGACATTTCTCCGGTAATGGATTTTTCCTTTACGGACTATTATGACAGAGAGATGGGGCGCCGCCCGGTAAGATATGTCGTTCTCTTTGAAAACCTTGTTGATCCGTCAGACCTGGCGGACATAAAAGTGCGCACCAATGAGCTTGAAACGCTGTTCTCCGATGCAAATCCTGTCAGCGGACAGGGGCGTCACGTCAATCTGGACCCGGGGCTTCTGTCCCTGTCCAACTTTATTCTGGCCACATGCAAGAACCGCAGCCACAGGATTGCTCTGAGAAACGGCATTTACGCTGAGGTTACCCTGCTTTATCAGAACAGGGATTTCCAGGCGCTTCCGTGGACCTATGCGGACTGGGCTTCGGATGCACTGCGCGCAGTGCTCAGATCTTTCCGTACGCAGCTGCGCGCCATGCTCAGGGTTTGACTACAAAACTTACAAGTTTATTGGGAACAAAGATTTCCTTGATTATGGTCTGACCGTCAAGGTAGCGCTTTACGTTCTCGTTTTCCTTTGCCAGTGTGAGGGCATCGGCCTGGGACAGGCCTTTGGCGCAGTCTATCTTGGCCCTGACCTTGCCGTTTACCTGGACAACAAGCTGGATGCTGTCATCTACTGTGAGGGCGGCTATGTACGCAGGCCATTTTTCGTTGCAGACGCTGGGCTTGTGGCCGGCCTTTTCCCAGAGCTCCTCGCACATGTGGGGCACGTAGGGCGTGAGGATGAGGATGAACGGCTCCCATGCTTCTCTGGGCAGACTGTCCAGTTTGGCAAGTTCATTGACGTAAATCATCATCTGGCTGATTGCCGTGTTGAAGTTGAGCGTTCTGGTGTCTTCTCCAACCTTCTTTATGGTCTTGTTCAGTGTCTTGAGCAGTTCTTCGGGGGCTTTTTCGTCAGTTACGGCCTTTTCCTCCGAGAGTCTCCAGATTCTGTCTATGAAGCGCCAGACTCCGGCAATTCCGGTTGTGCTCCAGGGCTTTGAGACCTGAAGCGGGCCCATGAACATCTCATACATGCGCATTGTGTCGGCGCCGTACTGGGAAATTACCTCATCCGGGTTGATTACGTTCTTAAGGCTCTTGGACATCTTGGCTATTACGCGCTCAAGGGTCTCTCCGCTTTCAGTGTCTATGAACTTTCCGTCTTTCTCCTCCACCTGATCGGAGGGGACAAGGCTCTTGTTCTTCTTCTGATAGGCGTAGGCCGTAATCATGCCCTGGTTGACCAGTCTCATGAAGGGCTCAGGTGTTGAGACCAGGCCCAGGTCAAAGAGAACCTTGTGCCAGAATCTTGCATAGAGCAGGTGCAGCACTGCATGTTCGGTTCCGCCTATGTACAGGTCTACCGGCATCCAGTATTTTTCCTTGTCCTCTCCCACAAAGCGGTTGTTGTTGTGCGGATCTATGTAGCGCAGGTAGTACCAGCAGGAGCCTCCCCACTGGGGCATTGTGTTTGTTTCTCTCTTTGCGGGTTTTCCGCACTTGGGGCATTTGCAGTTCACCCAGCCTGTTATATTTGCAAGCGGGCTCTCTCCTGTTCCGGAGGGCTGGTAGCTGTCTACATCCGGAAGCGTGAGCGGCAGCTCCTCATCCGGAACGGTGACTGTTCCGCAGTCCGGGCAGTGTACAAGGGGAATGGGCTCTCCCCAGTATCTCTGGCGGCTGAAGATCCAGTCCCTGAGTTTGTAGTTCACCGTTCTGTGACCTATCTGTCTTTCCTCAAGGAAGGCAAGCATTTTCTCAATGGCATCTGCCTTATTCAGGCCGTCCAGGAAGCCGCTGTTGACATGGACTCCGTCCTCCGTCCACGGCTGCTGCTGTACGTCCACCTGACTCTTGAGTACTTCTACAATGGGCAGGCCGAACTTCTTTGCAAACTCCCAGTCTCTGGTGTCATGGGCCGGAACAGCCATTATGGCACCTGTTCCATAGGAGATGAGTACGTAGTCTGCAATCCAGACGGGAATTTCCTTTCCGTTAACCGGGTTGATTGCGTAGCTTCCGGAGAACACTCCGGTCTTTTCCTTGGCAAGGTCCGTTCTGTCCAGATCACTTTTCTTTGATGCCTGGTCAAGGTATGCAAGAACCTCTTCCTTTTTGTCCGCAGTGGTGAGTTTTGAAACAAGCGGGTGCTCCGGGGAGACAACCATGTAGGTTGCGCCGAAAAGGGTGTCGCTTCTGGTGGTGAACACCTCCAGTTTCTCTTCAAGGCCCTTTACGCTGAAGAGGACGGATGCTCCTTCAGAGCGTCCTATCCAGTTTCTCTGCATGAGCTTTACGCTTTCCGGCCAGTCCACAAGGTCAAGGTCATCCAACAGGCGCTGGGCGTAGTCCGTTATCCTGAGAACCCACTGCCTTATGTTCTTTTTCTCAACCTGTGTGCCGCATCTTTCACACTTGCCTTCCTTTACTTCCTCGTTTGCAAGGCCTGTCTTGCAGTGCGGGCACCAGTTGATGGGAGCCTGGCTCTCATAGGCAAGGCCCTTTTCCCAGAGTTTCTTGAAAATCCACTGAGTCCATTTGTAGTATTCCGGATCGGAGGTGCTTACCTCCCTGGTCCAGTCGTAGCAGAAACCAAGTCTCTTGATCTGCCTTCTGAAGTTGTTTATGTTCTTTTCCGTGGTAATTGCCGGGTGTGTGCCGGTCTGGATGGCATAGTTCTCCGCGGGAAGCCCGAAGGAGTCAAATCCCATGGGATGGAGGACGTTGTAGCCGTTCATCCTCAGATATCTGCAGTAGATGTCCGTTGCGGTGTAGCCTTCCGGGTGTCCCACATGGAGTCCCGCACCGCTGGGATAGGGGAACATGTCCAGGACATAAGATCTTTTCTCTTCAGGATATGAAGGGTCTTCCGTGACTGTGAAGACGCCGTTGTCCTCCCAGTATTTCTGCCATTTTGTCTCAATGTTTTCAAAAGGATAACTCATGGGGGATATCTTATTTTCTTTTATTAAAACAATCAATCTGCGGGAGAAGTGCGCAGGGTGTGTGCGGCCAGTGTCATAATTTCATTGTTTTTGGCAAAAATGATGATACTTTTATCATAGATCGGACCTGTTTTCCGCAAATTTATGATACTTTCACGCATCTTTCAAAGCACATCAGAACCCCGGCAACTGCTTTGTCTGCTGCATGGATTTGAATAAAAAATCACACGCCGGGTAAAAAACGTGTATCATAGAATCATGAAACTTCTCGAGAAAATAGCATCACTTGTTCCTGAAAAGGAAAATGTCTACATCTCCATAACGGGCGGCGGCGGAAAGTCTTCCCTCATGAAGAATCTGGCCGCATTCTATAAGTCACAGGGCAAAAAAGTCCTCATAACAACAAGCACCCACATCCAGAGCTATCTTTTCTATGACTGGGG
>CAMZGJ010000024.1 GCA_947306375.1 uncultured Spirochaetales bacterium | reverse complement strand
ACATTAAGGCCCCTCTTGATGAGGAAGGCTACTCCCGCGTAAAGCCGCTCATTCCCCCGGCCCAGGCTGCCCTCAACATAAAGAAGACTCTGGACCTGCTGAGGGCATGGTCCTCTGAAAAAGGGACAGGGAATGGGGCAGAGAACAGGGCAGAGAATGGGACTCAGAACTGGGAGGTCAGGACCACATACCTCTCTTACCTGCTTTCAAAAGAGGATATCCTGCGCATGGTTGAACAGGCCGGCCCTGTGCCCAGGTGGTACATCCAGGCTTTCAACCCGGCGGTTACTCTTGACGGCAGTTGGGCAGACCTGAGTGCTCCGGAGAATGCCGAGTGCGAGCAGATTGCAGCCCTTATGAGAGAAAAGGGAGTGAACGCCCTTGTCAGATAGAATCCGCATAGAAAACCTTAATCTCTCCCTGGGCGGAAAGGTAATTCTGAGCGGCCTTGACGCTGTTTTCACAGACGGGATAAATGCTGTGTGCGGCCCCAACGGCAGCGGAAAGACAAGCCTTCTCAGGGTTATCAAGGGCCTGGCCAAGGCCTCTTCCGGCACCATAGTTATAGACAACGCGGACCTGTCCCGGAAGGCGGGTGCCAGGCTTGCCGCGGTGGGCCTTGTGTTTCAGGACGCGGACGTGCAGACGGTGGGGGAGAGCGTTGAGAAGGACATAGAGTTCGGGCCCGCCAACCTGGGCTGGAGCCGCGGGCAGATTAGGGAGGCAACCGAGGGCACACTGGCCCTGCTGGGCATGGAGGCTTACAGGAAAACGCGGCCCCAGGTGCTCTCAGGCGGGGAAAAGCGCATCCTGGCAATTGCCGGCGTGCTTGCCATGCGCCCCTCCATCATCCTGATGGACGAGCCCTTTGCCAACCTTGATTTTGACTCCGTGCAAAAGGTGCTCTCTGCCATAATAAAACTCAAAGAGCAGGGCATCTGCGTTGTGATTGTCTCCCATGAGACCGACAAGTTCCTGGCCCTTGCGGACAACGTTCTTGTCATGGATAAGGGGCGCAGCGTGTTCTGCGGAAAGGCCGCTTACAGCCTTGATGCCCTGCGCTCACACGGGGTACATGTTGCAGACATGCCGCTTGAGAAAATGACCTGGGTCCGGGAGTCTGCCGGATGAGAACTCTCTTCCGCTACAGAGACACCGGCGGCCCTCTGAACAGAACCAACGCCCTGATAAAACTTCTTCTTATGGTTGCCTACTGCAGTGCGGTCTCCATTGCTTCCGGCCGGGAGATGGGCCTTCCGGTTTACTGTGCTCTGGCTCTGATTGTTGCGGTGTGGATTGCAAGACGCATCCCCTTTGAAAACCTGCTTCACGGAGGCCTGTTCTTCCTTATTCTGGTGCTGGCCACGGGAATAGGCGCATACTTTTCAAGAGCTTCCGTCTCTGAATCCGGTGCGGCCTCCTACGCCCTTGTGAGGGCCTGCGCATATCTGGACATTGTCCTTGCCTCTATGGTCTTTACAGACTGCACCGGGCCCACCGAGCTTGCCCGCGCCCTGGGCAACGGCAGGGCGGGCCTTGTCACCGGTCTTGCCCTTTCAATGATCCCCATGGTTGCAGACTGCATAACCCTGACGCTTGAGGCGCGCAGGGCACGTGGCGAGCGCATACTCAAACACCCTGTCAAATCTCTTACAGGGCTTGTAACCGGAGTTCTGTCAAATCTTTTTGAAAAGGTTCAGACCTACGCGGACGCCCTTATTTCCCGCTGCCCGCAGCACCTTCAGTAACATCTTCAGCGCTTACTCAGCATCTTCACTGAAAAACCCGTCCATCCTCGGTAAAAGAGTCTTTCCCGCAACGGCTGCAACCGCAGTCTTTACAAGGTCTCCTATTATAAACGGAACAAGCCCTGCAGCCAGGGCGGCCTGCGCGGAAAGAGAGAGGCTGTGCCTCAGCCAGAGCAGACCGGGCACGTAGATGCAGATCTGGGAGAGCAGGCAGGCTGAAGCAAAAAGGAAAACGCAGTTGCACTTCCTGCACGCGGGCCTGAAGAGCCCCAGCACAATCACGGCGGGAATATAGCCCGCAATGTAGCCTCCGGTGGGTCCGGCAAGGGCTGCAAAGCCACCGCCTCCGGTAAAGACCGGCAGGCCTATCAGACCCAGAAACAGGTACAGCAGAATGGACGGCAGACTAAGGGAAAGCGGCAGCAGAATGCCGCATAGCATGATAAACAGAGTGTGCAGCGTCACCGGCACGGGAGGCAGCGGCACCCTTATGAAGGACCCGGCGGCCATCAGGGCTGTGAACATGGCAACAAGAATAACACTTACAACGGATTTTCTGTTCATGGAGCCATGGTAACACAATTGCCCTACAGGGAGAATGGGGGTATAATGAAACCCGACCCATAGGAGGATTTTATGAACAAGTATTCAGGAACACAGACGGAAAAGAATCTGCAGGCCGCATTTGCAGGCGAATCACAGGCCAGAAACAAGTATACATACTTTGCATCAAAGGCAAAGAAGGAAGGCCTGGAGCAGATTGCAGCCCTTTTCCTTGAAACAGCAGACAACGAAAAGGAACACGCCAAAATGTGGTTCAAGGAGCTTGAAGGAATCGGCACCACAGCCGAAAACCTCAAGGCTGCCGCCGATGGTGAGAACTATGAGTGGACCGACATGTATGAAGGCTTTGCCAAAACAGCGGAAGAAGAGGGCTTCAAGGCTCTTGCTTTCAAGTTCCGCGCTGTTGCTGCAATTGAGAAGCACCATGAGGAGCGCTACAGAGCTCTCCTTGAGAACGTAGAGACAGCCAAGGTCTTTGAGAAGTCCGAAGTCAAAGTCTGGAAGTGCAGAAACTGCGGCCACATTGTGGTAGGCACCAAGGCCCCCGAGGTCTGCCCCGTCTGCGCACACCCACAGGCCTATTTCGAGCTCAACGCAGAGAACTATTAAGCCTCATTTGTGAGCACACCCGCCGTGATTCCCCGGAATCACGGCTTTTTTTATGCCATGCATGGTAGTAAAACCCGATGTTTAAGCATTTTTGCTACCATTTTTGGTGTCAATCTTTCCTAAACAGACTCATTTGTTACCACACAAATTGTTTATTCAAAGGCTCAAAGCAGGTATTTTTCAATCATGGTATTAACATAGAGGGCATTCAGAGGGCTACGTGAGGATTCAAAACTAAGAATCAGGTTTATGCCGGGAATATATCCGCTTCTCACATAGTTGTTAATCTTTGGCAGATTGTCCTCACAGTAGTCATCATCTCCCAGTCTTCCTAGGTGTTCCCATATGTACTCCTGCCTGGTCCGCTTGTTTAAAACCGTAAAATCCGGCTGAACAATATAGTCCGAGCCATAAGGATCAACCAGTGTATGGTTAATCTCATAATGGTATGGGATTCCGTTGATATATAGTCTGTCAGCAATAATGCACTCACTTTTGGAACGCACAAATTCACCTTTCATAGTTTTGTACGGTGAGTCTTCAACTGTTTTTCTTCTACGACAAGTTTTTTTCTGCCAATTGAGGGCATATTCTTCATCTGTAGATGGGACGGGGACTGTCAGAATTCTTATTTGTTTCGGGAGGCTTTCCCAGACCTTTTCAATATCCGCTCCCGGGTTCGATTCGTCCAGATGCCTGAGGCTTTTATTCAGCTGTGAGATTTCCTTCTCAATGGAAGAGATGTACTTTTTGTTTCTGTATTTCTCAGCCAGAATAGTCCTCTTTTCACTGTCCTTCATACCAAGGTATATCAGAGTCCTGTTTGCACCGTCTATTCTCTGATAATACCTGTTAACTCCTCTTTTCATTTGCCATGTCAAAGCACCCTCTGCTCGATTTGAGATACTGCTTTCTAGAATCTGTTTCAGGTCTTGAAGCTCTGCAACTTTATTTTTAATACTTTGTAAGATTTGTTGTTTATTCATAATGTCCGCAACCTCCGTAGGAAAACCCCTACATATATAGTTATGGGAGCAAACCCTCGTTTTCCTCCCCACCTTTTTTCAAAAAAAATGCTTTAAGTTGTCCGCTGAGGACCGGGTACTCATGTGCATTTGCCTGATGCAAAACATGTGTGTTTGCTTTACCTGCAGGGCGGTCGGCCTTGAGAGCAACATGGCTCTCCGGCACACCCTTCCGGCTGGCAAACACACAGGTTGTTGCACAGGAATTGCACAATCGTCCCGGGTAGGTGATCGTGCAGCATATTTTGCACATGAACTTTTCCTGTTGTATGGTAGCAAATGGGACTGTTTGGAATTAATTGACACCAAAAATGGTAGCAAAGCTAGCAGTTTATGGCTGTTTGCTACCATTGATCAGGGCAAGGTGTATAAAAAAGGCGCACGGTGAGGTGCGCCATGGAGGCCGGTCAGTTGTCTGTGTAGTTGTCAAAGTAGCCCTGAATCAGGATGACAGGGGTGCCTTTGTCTCCGGAGCCGCTGGTGAGGTCTGACAGAGAGCCCAGCAGGTCTGTAAGCTGGCGCGGGGTTGTACCCTCGCTGGCCATGTTGCCCACAAGGTTGCTTTCCTTGGCCCGGATGCTGGTCTGAATGGCGTCTTTGAGAGCCTGGCCGCTCAGGTCCTTGTACTGGTTATCTGCAAGGTACTTGAGCTTAAGCTCATTGGGAGTGCCCCTCAGACCGTCTGTGTAGGCCGGGGAGACCACGGGGTCTGCAAGTTCCCAGATTTTGCCCACGGGGTCTTTGAAGGCGCCGTCTCCGTAGACCATGACCTCAACGTGCTTGCCTGTTTTCTCCAGCATGAGTTTTTGGATGTCCAGGACAAGGCCCTGACAGTCACGTGGGAAGAGCTTGACCACATCTTCACGGGCCTTGTTGGAGCCCAGAAGGCCGTACTTCTCATTGCAGCCGCTGCCGTTGACGGGGGCTGTGAGTATATTGTCCATACCCAGAACCACCTTGGCGCCGGCTTTCTTGAGGACGGCCTTGGTGCGCTCTCTGGTGTGAATGTCACAGGTAATGACCTTGTCCGTGTAGGCAAGAATGTCCCGGGCTCTGTTGGAGAAGATGACCTGGCACTCGGCGCCGCTTTCCCTGATGAGCTGGGAGTAGTATTCAATGTAGTCAACGCCGGTGAAGCGGTGCTTGCTGTAGCCGAAGAGGGCGCGGAACTGCTCAAGGGTGAGCACGTCAGTGTAGGGATTCACGCCGCTCTCATAGAACTTGTCTCCGTCCTTTTCCATGTCTATGAGGGAGTTTCCAACCTCATCCGAGGGATAGCTGAGCATGAGTACAACCTTGTCCACGCCCTTTGCCATGCCGCGCAGGCAGATGGCAAAACGGTTGCGGGAGAGAATGGGGAAGATAATGCCCACACTTCCGCCGCCGGTTTTGGCGCGCACGTCTGCGGCTATGTCATCTACAGTGGCGTAGTTGCCCTGAGAGCGGGCCACAACGGACTCCGTGATTGCAATTACATCTCTGTCACGGATGGTCAGGTTGCCGTAGGAGGCGGCATCCAGAACGCTGCGGGTAACAATCTGAGCAAGATTGTCACCCTCCCTGATTACAGGGCATCGGACTCCGTAGGAGGCTGTTCCAATCATTCTTTCCATAATCATTCTCCCAGTTCTGCTATGTAGGGCAGTGTCCTGTACTTTTCCGCGTAGTCAAGGCCGTAGCCCACAACCCAGACGTCGGGGATTTCAAAGCCCAGGTAGTCTATTTCCACGGGGTAGGACATTCTTGTTTTCTTCTTGACCAGGACAATGGTCCTGACGCTCTTGGTGTACCTGGATTTGAAGTTTTTGATCAGGTAGTCCAGCGTGTGTCCGCTGTCCAGAATGTCTTCCACAATGAGGACGTCGCGGTCCTGCTGGTTTTCGCGGCAGTCCATGATTATCCTGACGTTGCCCGAGGCCTTTGTGGCGTTGGACGAGTGGCTGTAGCTTGAAACGGCCATGAAGTCCACTACGTGGGGGATGGTCAGGTAGCGGCACAGGTCCGCCATGAAGATAAAGGAGCCTTTGAGCACGCCCACCAGAACCAGAGGTTCCGTGATGCCCGCATAATCGCGGTTGATCTGAGCGGCCAGTTCCTTAACGCGGTTTTCAATCTGCTGTGTTTCAATAAGTGTTTTTTTAATCTTCATCAGTTCTCGTCGTACCCGGTAATTCCGAAGTTCAGGTTTTTGTCGATTGCGAGGTAAATCTTCACTTCCTTGACTGCGCTGCTTTCCCATGAGCGGGCGTATGAGAAGGTGAGTGTGACCTTGCCTGCACTGAGGGCCTTGAACTCGTAGAAAGTGGTGCCGCCTACGCCGACCGCACCGCCGAGAAGGCCGTGTGAGGAGGGGCTGTCATCCGTAACGTAGTCCTGAGAGGTCAACTCCACCATAAAGTTGTCCGAGGCTGAGGCCGACCACTGGTAGCCGGTGGTGGCGTTGCTGTCAAGCCGGACCTTAAGGGTGTTTCCGTATGCAGTTGCGGTGAAGTCCGGCCCTGAGACAACGTCTCCGGAGACTTCTACTACAGCCTCTGCATAGGGAGCTCCTGTTGATGAGCAGGAGACTGCAAAACCAAGCACGAGAAGTGCAAACAGAATTGTAAAAATCTTGTTTCTCATAATTATATTATCCCGATTCGGGGCCGCAGTGTCTATGTTTGGACGGGTATAAGAATTGAGAGATATTTAAATGCAAATTGCGTTTTATTTGCTTGTAATTTGCATGCATTTACATTATATTTTACACGGAGGCGTAATATGAACAATGTTTCAAATGTCAGTTTCAGAATAGACAGTGACCTGAAGAATCAGGCTGATTCTCTTTTTGAACAGCTTGGAATGAGTATGACTACGGCATTTAACATTTTTCTGCGTCAGGCTGTCAGAGAGGGATGTATTCCCTTTGATGTAACTACAAAAGTGAAACCTAGTGCAGAAACTGTTGCAGCTCTTCTTGAGGCCAGAAGCCTTATGAACAATTCCGGGGCAAAGACCTATTCTGTAGAGGAAGCTCTCAGGGAGCTTAAGGCATGAGTTTAAAAGTTCAATGGACCAACAGGTTCAAGAAAGACTATAAACAGTGTCTGAACCGTGGTATGGATATAGGCTTGTTGGATAGTACTATCAGACAGCTTGCTGAAACAGGAACCCTTCCTCCTGAGTACAGAGATCATAAGCTTTCAGGAGATTGGGAAGGTTTCAGAGAATGCCACATCAAACCGGATTGGCTGCTTATCTATGCAATTCAGAGTGACGTGTTGGTTTTAACCCTTGCCAGAACAGGTTCTCACAGCGATTTGTTTTAAATAATTCAGGCTTCAGCGAAGTTGCGGATCCATGTTTTCCTGCGGACCAGGAAGACTCCCAGGGCGGCCTTGAAGAGGTCGCCTATCTGTATGCAGAGGAACATGAATGGCGCGCTCATGGAGGTGAAGCGGCTGAGAATGAAGGCCGTGGGCACGTTTACCGCCCACATGAAGCCGCTGTCAAAGAGGAAGGTTGTTATGGTTCTGCCGCCCGAGCGCAGGGTGTAGTAGCAGGCGTTTCTGGTTGCAGCCAGGGGCAGGAAGGCCGCCTGGATAACTATTACCGCACTTGCAATTCTGCGCGCGGCCTGGGTGGTGTTGTACAGAAGCGGGAAGAGGCCGCTGACTGCGTAGATGAGAAAGGACAGGGCAAAGCTGAGCAGGGCTGAGAAGACTATCATCTTGCGGTCAGTGTCATAGGCCTCCTCAAACCTGGAGGCGCCCAAAAGGCGGCCCACTATTATGCCTATGGCCGCGCCGTTTGCGTACAGGACAACGGTGCACATGTTGTTCATGGTGGAGCCTATGTTGAAGCCTGCAACGGTGTTGAGGCCGCGCATGGAGTAGCACTGGGTCATTATGGCCATGCCGGTGGCCCAGAAGACCTCGTTCAGAAAAAGGGGCATGCCCTTTTTGATAATCCTGGCACTGAGGCCGGAGGGAACAAGGAGGGTGGAGTACAGGCCCTTTGCAAAGAGCATGCTGTCTGTGTGGGTGTGGGTCCACAGGGCCACGATTGCAAGCTCCACCAGGCGGGAAAGGACTGTGGCAAAGGCCGCGCCCCTCACGCCCATGGCGGGAAAGCCAAGCTTTCCGAAGATGAGTATCCAGTTGAAAGAGAAGTTTACAAGAACGGCCGCTATGCCGGCCTTCATGGGAACAAGGGTCTCCCCGCTTTCACGAAGGGTGCTTGAGTAGGCCTGAACCAGCATGAAGAAGGGCATGCCGAAGAGCATTATGCGCAGGTATGAGAGGGCAAACTCCATGGTCTTCTGAAGGTCTCCGCCGTCAGCGGTGCCCTGCAGGTAAAGGCCTGCAAGCTGTCTGCCGTACAGGGTCAGAACTGAAATTACGACAATGTTTATCAGAAGGCCTGAGATTACCTTGAAACGGAAGGTGTTGCGCACGCCCTCCGTGTTGCAGGAACCCACGAACTGGGCGGTGAAAATGCCGGCGCCGGACATTATGCCGAAGATGCAGAGGTTGTAGACAAAAACCAGCTGGTTGATGATTGAAACTCCGGAAATTTCCTCCGTGCCCAGACGGCCCACCATTACGTTGTCCAGAAGGTTTACAAAGTTGGTAAACCCGTTCTGGATTACTATGGGCAGCAGTATGGTAAGCACCATTGAGTAGAAGGCTCTGTTTCCGAAGTATTTTTTAAGCATATCAGACAAACTGTATTTCAGCTGCGCAGGCGCGTGTGAGGGTGCCGTTCTCTTGTTCCGTGCACACTGCGTACACAAAGCGGTTTTCACCAACCTTGTAGACGTTCACCGCTACGTGGTCTGTTTCATGGATTTCATGCATCCACATAACGTCTATGAGGGTGGGGCGGTGGCTCTTGAGGTAGGATGAGTCCATGCTCCTGAGAATCCAGTCCAGGTAGACTGTGTTGTTCACATGGCGGTTGAGGTCCGTGTCCCAGTAGGAGACCTGCGGTCTGTAGGTGGAAAAGACGCCTGTCTGCTCTGCAGCGTCAAGGTCTGTTTTGGGTGTGCGCCTGAGGCCGGTATCCACAAAGTCCTCATCAACGGCAGCCCGGATGCGCTCATATATGTCTCCCACTTTTAGGGGCATTTTGGTCTGATAATCCACAACGGCCCACATGGTGCTGGACTTGAAGACGGGTTTTCCTTCCTTGTCCTGTGCAACAATGGTTCTGGGTGCAAAGTAGCTTGAAGACTCAGGTATGCCGGTCTTGAGGTGAAGGACATCTGCCCAGCGGGGGTAGGAGTAAATTTCCATGCGCTCACGGCTTATGACCCAGCTTTTGCCCTCCTTGATGAGGTCTGTTATGGCGCAGCCGCGCATGAGGCTGTGAAGTCCTGCAATCTCCTGGCAGATTTCAAAAAACCATCGCGGGGTAGCCGCGTAGTCTGCGTCCGTGTTGAAGGTGCACAGGGTAAAGTCCTGATGGGCAACGTTGTGTTCGTCTATGTGCATATTAAATTGAGAACATGAACGGTTTGCCGTCTATGATTGCGTAGGCAAGGTCCCCGTCATCAGAGAGGCGGATGGTGTGGCCGTCCAGTGTCCAGGTGCCGGAGGATCTGTCGGTTTCCTTTGCAGCGCTGTTGTCCCAGTCTATCTTTGTGTAGGAGCCGTTGCTTCTGAAGGTGTAGATGAAAAGCTGGCTTTCATAGTTCACGTTCACAAGAATCCATTCGTTGGTCTGGGTCATGCCTCTGGTCAGGTTGGAGGTGCTTGAGGTGTCTTTGCCTCCGCGTGCGGTGCGGGCACAGACAAGGCCGTCAAAGTGTCCGAAGTAGTTGAAGGAATAGATACCTATGTACAGCTTGTTGTTGATTATTCTGTAGGGGTTGCCGTTGCCGTCACTGTTGACAATTATGTCCGTGCCCCGGACGACAAACTCATCTGTGTCATGGCTGTAGTTGAAAATGGTGAAGCCTGAGTTTGTGAAGCCCAGAAGGCCGTAGTTGCTTTCCCAGACGCCGCAGAGGTTGTCTGCAGAGGTATTGTCCACCGCACGGGCGGAGGAGAGTTTGTACTCCTGACCGTCCAGCACCAGGACCTTGCCGTTTACAGCGTAGGGACGCACGTCGGTGTAGTCTTCAAAGCCGTCCTCAATCATTGAGATTTCACTGTCAGTGAATGTGTAGGAACCCATTTCCAGATAGGCAAGTTCCCTTACTCCGTCAAGGGTGTCCCACTCCTCGTGGACGTAGGTTCCGCTGTCGGTGAAGGTATAGAAATGCTCGCTTCTGAAGTCTTCAAAGGATTCTGTAGTCTGCCAGATTCCGGTCATGGGATTGAGGTTCTCCACGCTTGCGCAGGAAACAAGAAGCCAAAGTGCGACGCACAGAATAAGTGCTGTTGCAAAAACGGTGTGTTTTCTGTTCATGGTACTCATAAATCAATTGTCTGACGCTCCGTTCATCTTTGTCAAGACAGGGCAATTGTAGTAAAATATTCTAAAACGGAGGCCTGACTATGAGACACGGCTTTATAAAGGTTGCAAGCGCAACCCCCACGGTTAAAACAGCGGACTGCAGCTTCAACGCAGCCTCTGTTATGCGCCTGATTCAGAAGGCCCATGAAACGGGCGTTCATCTTCTGGTTCTGCCCCAGATGTGCGTAACGGGTGCCACATGCGGAGACCTTATCTACCAGCAGAGCCTGCTGGAGTGCGCACAGACATGCGCCGCGCAGATAGTTGCCTCCGTTCCCCGCAACATGGCGGTTGTCTTCGGCTCTCCGGTAAGACACATGGGCAAGGTTTACAACTGCGCCGTTGTGGCCTCCGGTTCAAAGGTTCTGGGCCTTGTTCCGCGTGAGGACATTTCCTGTGAGACGGACTTTGCCGAGCAGAGGGTTCTCATGGACAGGAACCTTCTTTTTACCTGCAACCAGCTTCCCTCATTCAGGCTTGCCTGCACTCTGGAGAAGGACATAAACAGTCCCAAGATTACTGCTGTCTCACATGCAATGAACGGGGCAACGGTAATTGCAACTCTGAGCTCCGTGCCCGAGACGGCAGGAACTTCTGAGTACAGAAGGGAACTTTATGAGAGCCTGAGCCGCAGTCTGGCATGTGCGTTTGTCTATGCCGGCGCCGGAAAGGGGGAAAGCACCACGGACCATGTGTTCACGGGAGCTGACATGGTGTGTGAGAACGGAAAGACTCTTGCTCATCAGAGCCTGAGGCCGGACAGGCTTCTTGTTACGGAGCTGGATGTCCAGAGCCTTGAATTTGCAAGGTCCGTGAGAAAGAGTTTCCACCCGGAGGACGGACAGTTCTACAGGACAAGGGAATTTGACATTGAGATGGGAGAGACCTCCCTTACAAGAAAATATGAACGCTTTCCGTTCCTCAGGACGGACTGTGAACAGGTTCTCAGACTCCAGGCTCTGGGCCTTGAGGGCAGGCTTGAACACATTAACTGCCGCAGGGCA
>CAMZGJ010000023.1 GCA_947306375.1 uncultured Spirochaetales bacterium | reverse complement strand
ATAAGATATTTGTAATCATTCTGGATCATGTGGGTATCTCCTTCTGAGAATAACTATAAATCAAAGACGGCAGGATATCAACAATATCATGTGTTTTGAGGACAATATAAAAAGAAAACTGCAGAACTTGGTAATCCTGCAGTTTTTATTAAAAATATTGAAATATCACTCAGTTTTTAAAACTGTGAACCGGTGCCGGGATACGCCCTCCCCTTGCAATGAAATCCTCACAGGAGAAGTTGCTGACCTTCATTACCGGGGCACTGCCCAGAAGACCTCCGAACTGCACCGTATCCCCGGTTTTCTTTCCGTATGCGGGAATAATCCTGACCGCGGTGGTCTTCTGGTTGATCATGCCTATGGCCATCTCGTCGGCAATTATTCCGCTTATTGAGGAAGCAGGCGTGTCACCGGGAATTGCAATCATATCAAGACCCACGGAGCAGACGCATGTCATTGCCTCAAGCTTCTCAATTGAAAGCGCGCCGCAGTTTACGGCATCTATCATCCCGTGGTCCTCGGAAACGGGGATAAAGGCACCGGAAAGGCCTCCCACATAGCTTGAAGCCATGATTCCGCCCTTTTTGACCTGGTCATTCAGAAGGGCAAGGGCCGCCGTGGTTCCCGGAGCGCCGGTTTTCTCAAGACCCATGGACTCAAGAATCTCTGCAATGGAATCTCCCACGGCCGGTGTGGGCGCAAGAGAAAGGTCCACAATACCGTAAGGCACGCCTAACCGGCTCGATGCCTCCATGGCAACCAGCTGTCCCAGTCTTGTGACTTTGAAAGCGGTGTTCTTGACTGTGTCACAAAGTGTTCCGAAGTCCCTTCCCTTCACGCTCTGAATTGCATGATTTATAACTCCGGGACCGGAGACACCAACATTGATAACGCTGTCAGCCTCAGAAACACCGTGGAAGGCTCCGGCCATGAAGGGGTTGTCATCCGGTGCGTTGCAGAAAACCACAAGCTTTGCACAGCCTATGGAGTCCCTGTGGGCAGTCTCACGTGCAGTCTGCTTTATAACCTGCCCCATAAGTTTTACGGCATCCATGTTTATGCCTGTCTTTGTTGAGGCAAGGTTCACAGATGCACAGACGTGCTCCGTGCAGGCAAGTGCCTTGGGAACGGATTTTATGAGAAGGCTCTCAGCCTGTGTCATTCCCTTGGCCGGAAGGGCTGAAAAACCGCCCAGGAAGTTTACTCCCACAGTGTCTGCGGCCCTGTCCAGGGTCTTGGCAAGAAGAACCCAGTCATCAATTGAACGGCATGCGGCAGCACCTATAAGGCCGGCCGGAGTAACCGAGATACGCTTGTTCACAATGGGAATTGCAAACTCACGCTCAATCTCCCGGCAAACCGGCACCAGGTTGCACGCCGTATCCGTAATCTTTGAATAGACCTTCTCACAGAGCGTCTCCACGTTGTCGCTTATGCAGTCCAGAAGGGAAATACCCAGGGTAACGGTTCTTACGTCCAGGTTCTCCTTTTCTATCATCTGGTTGGTTTCTATAACTTCGTTTATGTTAATCATATTCTCTGCATGCTCTTGAAAATGTCTTCTCTCTGAAGCTTGATGATGACTCCTATCTTCTTTCCAAGCTCCTCAAGCTGAACCGAGAGATCCAGGAAGGACAGTGTTGAAGTGGAGGTGTCCACAATCATCATCATGTTGAAGAAACCGCCCACTATGGTCTGGGAAATATCCTCAACGTTGACGTTTTTCTCATAGAGGAACATAGTTACGCGTGCTATGATTCCGAACTGGTCCTTGCCCACCACCGTTATTATTGATTTTTCTGCTGCCATGGCAACTCCTGTAAAAACTGTAGATATCTTTTTCAAATGCTATCATAATAACGGAAATTAATTAATTGATTATTATCGATTAAAAGATTATATTGACACAAAAAAAGAAGATGTCAAAATAAAACGTCAAAAACAGGCAGTATATAAAAATGAGCAATGATATAACCATTAAAGAAGTCAGGACAAAAAAAGACATAAGGGAGTTTTTGTATTTCCCGCTGAGACTTTACAAAGACTGCCCTTTCTTCGTTCCCCCTCTCTATTCCGATGAAAAGCAGATGTTCAAACCGGACTACCACTACTACTCAACCTGTGAGTCAGTCTTCTACATTGCTCTTCGTGAAGGGAAAACGGTGGGCAGGATTCAGGGAATACTGCAGAAGGCCAGCAATGAAAAGTACAACCAGAAGCGCGTGCGCTTCACACGCTTTGACTGTATTGAGGATATAACCGTAGCCGGGGCTCTGTTCAAGGCTCTTGAGGAGTGGACTGTTTCAAAGGGAATGGATACCGTTGTGGGCCCGCTGGGCTTTTCAGACCTTGAGAGGGAGGGTATGCTCATTGAGGGTTTTGACAAGCTTGCCACATTTGAGGAGCAGTACAACTACGAGTATTACCCTGACTTTGTATCAAAGCTGGGCTATGAGAAGGAAGTTGACTGGACTGAGAGCATGATCTTTGCCCCGGATCCGGAGCAGGAAGACGGAAAGCTTGAGAGAATTGCTGCCTATGTTATGAAAAAACAGAATCTTCATGTGGTTAAAACCAAGTCCACAAAGGAGATGCTTGCAAAATACAAGGATCAGCTGTTCAGCATAATAGACAGGGCCTATGAGAGAATCTACGGTACGGTTCCCTTCACGGAAGAAATGAAGGAAGCTCTGATAAAGAACTTCAATCTGGTCATAGACATGAACTATATCTCAATGGTTGCGGATGAACATGACCGCCTTGTCTGCTTCGGACTCTGCTTCCCCTCAATTGCAAAGGCTGTCCAGAAAAGCGGAGGCCGTCTGACCCCTGCCTGCCTTGTCAGACTGCTCAAGGCCATAAAGAGACCCCATGTAATTGACCTTGCCCTCATAGGAGTGGACCCGGACTTTGAGAATCTTGGAATAAGCGCAATTGTAGCTTCAATGCTCAAGGAAAGGCTTAAAAAACCGGGAATCAGCTATGCCGAGACAAACCTGAACCTTGAGAACAACATGCAGATACAGAACCTCTGGAAGCGCTTTAAAGAGGTTAAGCACAAGAGAAGAAGAAGTTACGTCAAAAAGGTGGTCTGAGCCTTATTCTCCCGGCTCGCTGGGCAGAACCTTGCCTATGTTCCACAGGTGTCCCGCCTGCCGGGCGGCCTCGAGACGGCCGGAGGGGTTGTTGTATGCAACCTCTGCCGTGCGGCAGCCGCAGTCCATGCAGGAAACATAGAAGCACCAGTTGCTTTCCTCCTCAAGAAGAGACGGACCGCCGCACAGCGGACACTCAAACAGATCCACCTGCTTGTAGATATCCATTATTTATCCTCTTCCGGAACGTCAAACAGGCCTTCCTCAAGACCTGAAAGAATATCCTGATAATTGCTTTCGTATGCATGCTGATGGGTTGAGACCTTCTTGTGCAGTGCAACGGAGGCTGTGGATTTTGCTATGGGCTGGCAGGTTCCGGCACCGGCTACGCAGCCGCCGGGACAGGCCATTCCTTCAAGGAGGTATCCGTTGTACTTTCCGGCCTTGGCAAGGGTGAGAAGTTTCTTGCACTCAGCAAGACCCTGTGCACCTGCAGTCTTGACCTCGGCACCGGGATAGAGTTCCTTTATGGCGTTTACAACGGCCTCTGCAACTCCGCCGCCAACGGCAAAGCCTCTTCCGTCACCGCTGGCACCGTGCATTGTGTCTTCCGGCTCAAGCTTGTCAAAGTCTATATCGCGGGCCTCGAACATACCGGCCAGTTCCTCAAAGGTGAGAACAAAGTCAACATCGCTTCTGATTGTGCGTCTCCCGGCCTCAAGCTTCTTTGCGGCGCAGGGGCCAACAAATACAACCTTGCATCCGGGATGCTGCTTCTTGATAAGCCTTGCCGTAAGGACCATGGGAGTCAGGGCCATTGAGATGTTCGTGCTGAGTTCCGGGAACAGCTTCTTTGCCATCATTGCCCACGCCGGACAGCAGCTTGTTGCCATGAACGGCTTTTCCGCGGGCACTTCCTTCATGAAGTCATGAGCCTCTTCAATTGTGCACAGGTCCGCACCTATTGCAACCTCAACAGCATCCTTGAATCCCAGTGCCATGAGGGCCGGTCTCAGTTTTTCCGGAGTATGCTAGGGACCGAACTGGCCTGAAACTGAAGGAGCCACTGCGGCATAAACAGGGACATCGCCCCTGATTGCCTGGATAACCTGGAAAATCTGGGCCTTGTCACCTATTGCACCGAACGGGCAGTTTGCAAGACACATTCCGCAGGAAACGCATTTGTCATAGTCAATCTCCGCCCTTCCGTACTCATCCGACTTTATTGCATTCATGCCGCAGGCGGCGGCACAGGGGCGTTTAAGCCTTACAATTGCACCGTAAGGACATACGTCCATACATTTTCCGCACTTTATACACTTGCTCTGGTCAATTACGGATTTTCCGTCAACAAAGGAGATTGCACCCTTGGGACATGTAATCTTACAGGGGTTTGCAAGACAGCCCTGACAGGCATTGGTTACGGTAACCACGTTGTCCGGACATGAGTGGCAGGCAAACTTGATTATATTGATGAGAGGCGGTTCATAAAACTTCTCCGGTTTGACACATTCCTCCGCACGGTAGGAAACAGGAGCCTGCTCGGACGCCCTGCGGACATCAAGACCCATGGCAAGACGCATTCTTTCCCTGACTATGGCCCTCTCCAGGAAAACGCTGTCCCTGTACTGGGAAACCTCTCCGGGAATAATGGTGTAGGGAATCTGTTCAAGTTTGGACAAATCTCCTTCCTTATAGTCATAAGAAAGGCGGGCAATCTCCGCATAGACGTGTCTTCTGAGATCGTTGACCGAGGTGTAAATGCCTCTCATGTTGCTCATTGGCTTTCTCCTTCGAAGAAGCCTCAGCGCTTGATGTCGTAGTTCATGTTCATCAGGTTCTTTATCACCTGAACGTCGTCGGTTATGTTTGCATCTCCGTGGATTGTGTGCTTGATCACGGAAGACGCCACGGCAAAGTTCAGAATGTCCATGGGCTTCTCATTATGCATCATAGCATAAATAAGGCCCGAGGCAAATGCATCTCCGCCGCCCACCCTGTCAAGGATGGTGAAAGTGAACTGCTTGCTCTCAAAGGTATGGCCCTCATACCACATAAAGGCCTTGAGACTGTTCTCCGAGCCCGAATGCGCATAGCGCACGTGCCGTGCGATGCACTTGAGATTCGGGTATCTTTCTATGAAGCGCTGGAAAATCTCATCCTGCTGCTCGTATGAAGGATGGAAGGGAATGTCATCCTTCCAGTCACCCTTTGAATGGTCCTTCTCGTCCTTCCAAAGATGGTAGGGCTCCGTTCCGAACAGAACATCCACATAGGGAAGGCACTTTGTGCAGAAGTCCCTGGCCTCCTCCCAGGTCCACAGGGCAGAGCGGAAATTTCCGTCAAAAGAGACGGTAAGACCCAGTTCCCTTGCCTCTTTGAGCATCCTGAGAATAAGGTCTGCACAGGACTTTGAAAGAGCCGGTGTTATGCCGGAAAGGTGCAGCCAGTCAAAACCCTTGAGAAGGGCCTTGAGGTCCACTGAGGAGAAATCATATTCGGTTACGGCAGAGTGCATACGGTCGTAGATGACCTTGCTTGTTCTCACCCCGAAACCGGTCTCAAGGAAATACGTTCCCAGCCTGTGGGTTGGAGTCTCCTCAGGAGTTGAGAGAATGACCGGCGAGCAGTGGACATCGCCGGAACGCAGGAGGCGTATGGCACTCTTTCCCAGTGAGTTGTTGGGCACAACCGAGAAGAAGGTTGAGTCAACACCAAGGCTTGCCAGGGCAAGGGCTATGTTGGCCTCCGATCCGCCGTAAGATGCATCAAAGGACGTTGCCATCCTTATTTTCTCATAGTTGGGCGGTGTGAGACGGAGAAGAATTTCTCCCATTGTTATGAATTTCTTAGGATGTTCCATACGCATTCCTCCCTTTTACGGTTCAATTCTAAAAGAGAGGAATTTCATATTTCATGGTTTTTTTTGATGTATGGCGATGTCAGAACCCGCTTCTGCGACAGTATTCCATGCTCTGAAGCAGGGCCCCGGACTCCTTCACTTCCATTACAACCGGAGCGTCATTTATGCTCCGGGCCAGTCTGAGATAGTCTGAAACGTTGAGTATTCCCGTTCCGAATGCAACATGGTTGGACTTCTCAGTGACATCGTGTATGTGAAAGTGCCTGATTCTGTCCCTGTGTGAGAGAATGAAGGCCTCATCATCCTCTGAGGCTTTGAAATTGTGCCCCACATCAAAGGTAAGCCCGAACTCCTTATAGGACAGCATCCTCTCCACCGCCTTTTTGTGATAGGGAGTGAAACCCTTGGTGTTTTCTATGCAGAAATATGTATCCGTGCATGCAAGGCGTGAAGAACACATGCGCGCCATCCTGTCCACATTCTCAAGATACTCATCAGAACAAACCTCGTAGGCATAGATTTTCTTTCCCGCCACGGCACTGTACATTCCGTACTGAAGGTGAAGGGTAAGTCTCTTTGCCCCTGTCTTCCGGGCAAGTAACAGGGCATAATCCACGCTTTTGAGCGCCCCTTCCCTTATCTCCGGTGAAAAGTCAAACGGATTCAGTTGGTCATGAAGATGTAGCGTATACCCCACGTTGTACTCCTTGCCCAGTCTGACAAGTGAATCTGCATCAATCTTGTCTGACTGGAACCAGGGAAAGGAGAGGTTCATCTCAAAGAAGGAGAATCCGTGCTCCGCGCAAAAGCGCAGGTGCTGTTCAGCCGTTCTGAATTCAATAAGGGAAGGAATGCCGTAAATCATAAATCAGTCCTGTAGTATTATAGTTTTGCAACCGTTCCGTGTGCAACGCGCTTTCCGTCTGAGTCAAACAGAAGGATCATGTTTCCCTGTATGGAGAAGCAAATTTCGGAGTCTGTCTCGTAATCCAGGGAACCGAACATAACGGAAGACAAAATAGTATCTGCTATTTTTATCTTTACCGTTGTCTCCATACCGGCAGGGAGCGTGGAATAGGCAGTTCCGCAGAGCTGAGCTTCCGCAGATTCCTTTTCACAGACCGGCAGATGCTCCGGTCTTATTCCTATTGTCACTTTGCCGTCTTCAAGTTCAAAGGGTTTGTCGGACCTGAAAAGGAACTTAGCACCCAGCATATCAATCTCTGCACTGTCAGTACCCTTTTTCACAGCCCCGGCATCCACAAAGTTCATGGTGGGGTTTCCTACAAAGTCTGCTACAAACCTGTTTGACGGGAGAGTATATACCTTAAGAGGCGGGTCATACTGCTGCAGTACGCCTTCCTTCATCAGGCATATTTTGGTAGCCATGGTCATGGCTTCCAGCTGGTCATGGGTTACATACACAAATGTTGAACCGGTATCGGCATGAAGCCGTTTGAGTTCGGTGCGCATTTCTCCCCTGAGTTTTGCATCAAGGTTTGAAAGCGGTTCATCCATGAACAGCACCTTGGGGCTGGGCGCCAGAGTTCTTGCTATAGCCACACGCTGCTGCTGACCGCCGGAGAGTTCTGACGGATATCTTGAGGAGAACTGCTCAATCTGAAGAGTCTCAAGCATCTGCTGAACTCTTTTCTCTATGTCCGGTTTTTTCCATTTAAGTGTTTCAAGTCCGAAAGCTATGTTCTGGTAAACCGTCATATGAGGCCACAGCGCATAGTTCTGAAAGAGAAAACCCACATCTCTCTTTGCAGCGGAGATATTGATTCCCTCCTCTGAGCTGAACACCACTTTTCCGTCAATGGTTATTTCACCCGATGTAGGTGTTTCCAGACCTGCTATCATTCTCAGGGTTGTGGTTTTTCCGCATCCGGAAGGTCCGAGCAGAGTTATGAAAGCTCCATCTTCTATTGTGAGGTTCAGATTTTCCACAGCGGTGAAACTGCCCCATTTCTTTGTTATGTTCTTAAGTACAATTTCCGGCATATCAGTTTCCTCCTATTCCCTTGTCTATTGAGGCACCGGTCAGTTTGTTTGTTGTGAAGTTGACCGCAAGGACAACAATTACTATCAAAAGATTTATTCCGTTGGACATCTGGACCACGTTTCTCTCGTCAAAATAAGACAGCAGTGTGGTGATAAGTGTTCCGCTGGACGTAAGAAGCACGAAGAGCGACAGTTCCCTTATACAGGAAACAAACGGAAGCAGAAAGCCGCTTATGAAACTTGATTTCTGTATTGGAAAGAGTATTTTTGTCATTCTTGTTATCCACGGAGCACCCACAATAACGGCCGCCTCCTCAATCTCTCCGCTGAGCTGCATCATGGCGCTTGTTCCGCTTCTTGAGGCAAAAGGCAGGTATTTGATTGAGGCTACCAGAACCAGAAGAACAAATGTCCCCCTGAGGAAGAGCAGTTTTGTGGAAACCGCAAGGAAGATTGAGCCGAAGGCCATAGACGGGATGAGGTACGGGAAGAAGGCAAGGTTTGAAAGAATCGTTGCCGCTTTGGAACCTCTCTTCTTTGACACACCGTATCCGATCAGGAAGCCGGACAGTCCCACAACCAACGCAACAACAAAGGAAAGTTTGAGGCTGCCCCACATTGCGCTCCAGATTGAAGAGTTGAACAGAATTCCCTTACCCACGGCTACGTGGAAACCGCCTATATCCTCCCTGCTGAGCCAGTACTTAAGAGTCAGGGTTGAATAATCTCCCTGAACTTCGCAGAGGGACTCCAGTGCAAATGAGAATATGGGGAAGATGGCTATCAGAAAAAGGAAGATGACAATCAGAACTGAAACAACCTTGTTGCCTCTCAGCCTGACGTAGGAAACCTGTCCGGATTTTCCCGTAACAGTTGTAAATGATTTGCGCTTCCCTATCACTGCCTGGTTGAGTGACAGCATACCTATTCCTATCAATACCAGAACCATTGTCATGACGTATGACTGGCCCGAATAGGAGGAGCTGTAAAGCGACCTCAGCATTGTGGAAAGCACAAAGAAGTTTCCGGGAGAACCCACAAACACGGGAACGGCGTATGAAGCCATTGTGCTTGAGAACACAAGCAGCACCGTGGATATGAGTGCGGGCATGACTATGGGGAGGGTAACTTTCCTTATGATCCTCCACCTGTCCGCCTTGAGTATTGTTGCCGCCTCCTCCAGGTTGGCATCCATGTTGCGCAGAATGCCGCCTATGAGAATGTAGGCAAAGGGCGCATAGTGAATTCCCATAACTATGGAACACGGGAAAATGCCATAGACGAACCAGGACGGAACACAGATTCCCGTAAGGCTCTCAAGCATTCCCGTAACTCCGGTACCCACCTGCGTGTTGGCAAAGACGTTCTTCCATACAAGGGCAAGCGTCCAGGACGGCATTATGTACGGGAAAACGAACACGGCGGAAATGTATTTTTTGTACCTGATATCCGTACGTGTGATGAGAAATGCTATTATACCGCCTACAAGGACGGCAATGGCCGAAGCGTACAGTGACATTCTTATGCTGTTCCAGAGCGGACTCCAGAAGAATGAGAGGCTGTACTCGTTTGAGTATGCGCCGAACATGAGCATCTTTATGTTCAGCAGGGAGAAATCTCCTCTTGTCAGCCTGAGGCCGAAGAGGGAGTTGTACATCATTGAATCCATCTGCCCCACTGACAGAGAAAGGTTCAGAACCGCATACAGCGGATAAACTATGCAGGAGGTCAGAATAATCAGAAATGATACAACTATAACGTTTGAGGGCTTTGTAAAATATGCAAGAACCCTGTTTGCCAATTTGTTTTTATTCATTTTCCGTGATTATTGTTCCGGTTGCGGCGGGAGAACCCCGCCGCACGGAACCGTCAGTTGTCAATTACTTTGAAGCACACCACTGGGCTATTCTTGTGTAAGCCTGTGCGTATACTGATGAAATATAAGGTGCATCCTCAATTACGCAGTTCTCAAGCCAGAATGAGAATTCCTGGTCTCCGATTGCAAGAGCATCCGGTGCAACCTTGACTGATGTGTTTGCAGAATAAGCTCCCATGTCCTTTCCGAAGAGGCTCCTGAAGCCCTTTTCTCCGAGCATGTATGAGATGTACAGACATGCAGCATAAGGATACTTTGCATTACCTGAGACAACGGCATAGATGGGGTACAGGAAACCTGCAAATCCTTCAACACCCTCGTTTGCGGCAACTGTCAGGTTGGAATAGTCAACACCGCGGAACTTCTCAAACAGGAACAGTCCGGAAGCACCTCTGTTTCCCTTGGCAAGGTCTTTTGCAACTGTGCTGTCCTTGTTGATGAATGTGCAGTTCTGGATGAACTTGTGAATCCATTCATAGGAAATGCTGGTGTATGTTCCGTCATTCACCCAATCCTTTCCGTAGTAGGACTTGTAAGCCTGTGCAAGCTTCTCCTGCCACCGGGGACTTGTCAGTGTGATGAGGAAGTTCATTGAGCACTTCTCAAGAAGCGGGCTCTTCATCTCAATTCCCTTGAATCCGGGCTCTGTCACCTGCCATACGTTTGTAATGTAGTTCTTGAGAGAACCATTGCCGTTGTTGTAGATGAACAGTCTGTCGTAGTAAAGGGCTACAAGCGGGTTCTGGTCGGACTCTGCAATGTGAACCTTGTAATCCTTGGGAACATAGTTCTCTGCCCAGCCGTTTGCAAATGCCAGATTCACAAGGTTGAAACTGTCTGTTGTAACAAACACGTCAGCACCGTAGATGCCGTTACCAACCTCTGCCTGCATCTTTTCATAGATCTGGGTGTCGTCCGGCTGATCGGTCTTGATCTTAATACCGGTGGTTTCGGTGAATGAGTTTTCCTTGACGCGGGAAGTTGGTCCGTAGACAACAAGCTCGTTGTCCCCTATGTCCTCCCTGGCCTTGGCAAGAAGTTCATCCCAAGTCATTCCTTCAGCTGCCTTGATTGCAGCCTGAACTGCTGTCTCCTGTTTTGCCTTTTCACTGTTTCCGTTTGCAAAGCAGGCAAAAACAACTGTGAAGATAAGCAATAAAGTTACCAGTTTTTTCATTTTTTCCTCCATTCCGGATATCGTCCGGAATTCTTTCTTTTATAAGGGGTCAACGACTCCTGTCGGGTTCTGCACAGCTGGCTCTTATGACCAGAGTGGGTTTTGCATAATACTTTTCCGCCTTGGAAACTCCGTTTTCGGACAGGTTTAGAATCAGGTCTATAAGCTTTTCCGCAATCTCCTTCTTGGGCTGGGCAACCGTTGTGAGGTTAACCATGGGGAATGAGGAGATATCGGCTCCGTCATAACCTATTACCGAGATGTCTCCGGGAACGGACACACCCCTGTCCCTGAGAGCCTGCATAAGGGCTGCCGCAAGCATATCCTTTACCGCAAATAGTGCGGTCAGTTTTTTTGGATATGAGAGGATCTTGTCAGCGAGCCGGTAGGCGGCAGGAACAAGGTCCCCGTCATCCTTATCATCCATGAATACGGCCGGGCTGAGCCTTCTGCCGTT
>CAMZGJ010000022.1 GCA_947306375.1 uncultured Spirochaetales bacterium | reverse complement strand
GGTGGAAGGAATCTCGTTTGACAACGCACTTGCCTACTTCGGCTGATTGAATAACAAAGAGGAATATAAAATGGCATATTTCAAAACAACAAAGGGTGAAGAATTCAAAGTATATGCAGACTCGGTAAACGACGGCGCATTTATGGTTGACGGCGGAGACAGGGACTACCTGGTAACAGACCCCTCCCTGGGATTTGCAGGCGGAGAAGTTGTCTGCTCAAAGTGCGGAGACAAAAAAATAATGTCCGTTCTGGACCACGAGGCTGCCGTGCTTCTCAGAAAGCACTTCCCGTGGACAGGCCCCTCCAGGGTTCTGGACAGAGACAAGACAATGGGAGTGGGAGACAGACTGGGAATTGCAGGAGACGGACACCTGAGAGTCTTCTTCAAGTACCCGGAGGTCACACCCATCCTGGCGCAGCAGAGCATAAGAGAGCTGAACCTCACAAACCGCACGTTTGCAGATGTTCTGGACAGCGCAACCTTTGCAACGTTCAGATGCGGCTACAAGACCGGCTGGGGCGCAGACGGAGACCACGTGAAGACTGCGGAGGAAGTGGAATATGCACTCAAAAGCGGCTTCACCATGATTACCCTGGACTGCAGCGAGCACATTGACAACTCAGTCAATGACATGAGCTCAAGTGAAGTTGAGAAGATTTACGCTTCAAAGAAGGATGCAGAGCTTGAGTCCCTGTACATGGACAAGACCTTTGACATCGGAGAAGGGGTAAAGATTCACTTCAACAGAGACCTCTTCTACAGAACCGTTCTTATCTACAAGGAAGCAGTTGAGCATGCCGTAAAAATCTGGAAGACCCTCATCTGCAGAGACGGCGTACAGGTTGCGGACTTTGAAATTTCCATTGACGAGACACTCTCATCCACGCTTCCCGAACAGCACTTCTTTGTTGCCGCTGAGCTTGCAAGATTCGGAGTCAGGTGCTCAACGGTTGCCCCGCGCTTCTGCGGAGAATTCCAGAAGGGCGTAGACTACCGCGGAGACCTTGTGCAGTATGAGAAGGAAATGAAGATTCATGCAGCCATTGCAAGAAAGTTCGGCTACAAAATCTCCATCCACTCCGGATCGGACAAGTTCTCCATCTTCAAGGTTTCCGGCCGTGAGACGGCAGGCCGCTTCCACCTTAAAACAGCCGGAACAAACTGGCTTGAGGCAGTGAAGCTTGTTGCAATGAAGGACCCCGGACTGTACAGAGAACTTCATGAGTATGCACTTGAGGCCTTTGCCGAGGCATCTCAGTACTACCATGTATCAACAAACCTCAACAACATTCCCGCCCTCTCAACACTGACGGACGCCCAGCTTCCCTCTCTGTTCAATAATGATGACTCAAGGCAGCTCATCCACATAACTTACGGTCTGATTCTGAACAAAAAGAACGCAGACGGTTCATATACATTCAAGGACAGACTGTATAAGTTCTGGAGAAAGAACAGAGAAGAGTACTACTCATTGCTTGAGAACCACATTGGCCGTCATGCAGCGGGAATCCTTCTGAAGTAAAAGACATCAAAAACAGTAATTCAGGGCCCTGTAATACAGACAGGGTCCTGTTTTTTGACACATTCCGACAAATTGTCGGAATAATAAAAGTCGGTTGGTCGCTAAAGTCCAAAAAACCTTGATTTTGTAAAATTGTCTAATTATAATGGCGATATGCGGATAGGTTTTGTTCTGGCGGAAATCTACACCGGCTCCTCACTGAACCTCTGGCCGTCTGTTGCAAGGAAGTTCTCTTCCGACGGCAAGGATTCTCTCATTATTTTCCCCGGCGGCAGGCTGGGTGAAAAGCAGAACACAATCTTTGACCTGGTAAATACGGACAATCTTGACGGCTCAATAATCTGGAGTTCTTCCCTGACCGGAGAAGAGGACTCGGAGGCTGTTGCGCGCAGATTTGAGGGATTGTCCGGAAGACCCCTGGTCACAATCTCCGGAAAAACGGAAGCATTCCCGGACGTTCCCGACGTTACCTTTGACACTACTGAGGGGACATCGGCCCTTGTAAAGTACTGCCTGAACCATGGTGCGCGCAGGATTGCATACATAAGAGGGCCAAAGAACCACAAGTCCGCAAATGAGAGATTTGAATCATTTAAAAAGACTTTCACGGAACTTGGCGGGGAGATTGACATGTCCCTTATAACGGAACCTGCCCAGTGGTCTGAGGGCGACCGGGGAATAAGAACAATAGTGGCGGAGCGGAACAAACTGCCGGGAAGGGACTTTGACGCCCTGTTCGGAGCCAGTGACCTTGTGCTCTATGAGGCCATGCAGGAACTCATGGCCCTGAATGTGAACATTCCAGAAAACTTCCTGTTCTGCGGCTTCAATGACTCCATTGAAGTGCGTCTTATGAACTACCCCATATCCACGGTGCGTCTTCCTTCCTCCATGCTGGGCACAAACGCAGTTTCCATGCTCAGGGACATATTCAGCGGCAAGCCTGTGAATGACATTGTGCTCAAGGCCGTTCCCGTCATCCGCAGGAGCCTGTGGAGCAACGGAGAGAGCGGAAAAGGCATAAAGACGGCAGGGGAGCTTGTGGACTATATCTCGGAGTCCTTCTCCATACCCTGGGGCGATGCCGATGCAATGATAGAGAAGATCAGCCGCGACCCGTCGGAGGAAAACATCTCCGAGTGCCTTATATCCCTTCTTTCCATGAGATCGGAGATGATGGACATTACAAATGTTCTTGAAAGCATCTCAAACGGCGGCTTTATTTCCAAAGAAAAGGAAAAAACAATACTTGAAACTATCCGCAGGGTTTTCCCTGCGGTTCTGGACCGCGTGATAAACGAGGAAAGGTACAGGGCCAGGAAACTGAACAATGCAGTGAACGCATTCAATGACAGGCTCCTTCTGACCCAGTCGGTCAAGGAGATAGCGGACCTTCTTGAGAACAGCGCCCCGTCTCTGGGCTTTGAGAAGATAAAACTGTTCATAAACAAGGATGACGGAGTTCTTGAGGTTCAGACCGGCAGAATAATTCCCTCCGACAAAATGGTTGCCACTGAAAAGGGCGTGTGGGTTGCAGCCCCGCTGTGCTCGGACATGGAAGGGCTGGGATACCTTCTCATGAAACCGGAGGACCTGAACGGAAAAATCTGTGAACAGATAAGGAGCATGGTGTCTTCCGCAGTCAGAAGCGCCTTCCTCTTTGAGCAGGCAAGGGAGGCCCGCAGAAGGGCGGAGGAGGCCGAGCAGGCAAGAATAATATTCTTTGCCAACGTCGGAGAGAACCTCAGAGACCCGCTTTCCGAGATTGCCGATATAGTGGGATCATCTTCCCTGGACACCAAAACCCGCTCTGCCGTACTGGACAGGGTGCGGGGTGCCGGACGCACTCTGGACCTTGTGCTCAGCTCAATAGGAGAGGTGGAGCTGAACCGCTACATGGCGGACATAAGAAACACACTCTCCGCGTTTGAGGGCTACACGGACAGAGGTCCTGTTGCAAACCTCCTCATAGATGAGGACAAGATAAGGGAGGCCGTCTCCATTCTGGTCACACAGATGGGAGGTGCCTCCATAGAAAGCTCCATGACCCGCAGGGGCGTGAAGATTGAGATAAGGGATATCTCAGGCAAGTGGGAAGGCACGGACGATGTGGACTTCTCTCTTGCAAGAAAGATAATCCTCATGCACAAGGGCACCTTCTCCTTTACAAAGGGACACTTTGAGTTCTGCCTGCCTTATCCCACCCTGTCCGGCTCAGACCCGGTCCCGTGGAAGGAAGACGGGGTTCTTGCAGGTCTGAACGGCCTGCCTGAAGAGGGCATTGAATCAAGCGAGACGGTTGTTGCGGAGGGAGAAAAACTGCCTGATGAGGCCGGTGCAATTTACTGGGACTGCGGTTTCAGGGGCTACAAGGCCCTTGTTGCCCTTCTGTCCCTGCTTGAGAATCCCCAGGCTTCAGTCCTCCCGTTCATCTGCTTTGAGTGTCCCAGGACAAAGACCCTTGAAAGCTCAATCCGCCAGCTCATTTCCTCCGGCGGAAAGACTGTTCTCCAGATAGGAAGCGCCCCTGAGGGTACCGGAAGGCTTCTCAAGGAATTTGAGACCATCTACGGAGAATACCAGGATGCGGTTTACCTGTGCAGGAAACATGACCCCGGCCTGATTCTTGTCTTCATAAAGGACCGCGGGGCTGTGGATTTCATAAGACACTTCAGGACATCAATGGGTTCCTCCAGAATAACAATGGTTCTCTGCGCGGACTCATTTGACCCTGACTTTGTGGATGAGATTGCAGACTTCCCCAACGTTATTCTTGCAAACAACTGTATACTTGAGAGCAAGGAATTCATAATGAGGCTCAGGGCCATAATGGGAGGCTCTCCCGTTCTGGGTTATCTTACGGGAATGATAGTAAAGAAGGCCCAGGCTTATATCTGCAGCCACGCAACACTGCCTCTGAGCAGATGGCAGATTGCCGAGGAAGTCCATGTTTCGGAAGACTACCTGACCAGGGTTTTCAAAAAGGAACTGGGTGTTTCCCCCTGGGACTGCCTCAACCGCTACAGGGTAGCCATAGCAAGTGACATGCTCAGGAACACCGGCATGTCCATAAATGAAATATCACAGGCCGCAGGTTTTCAGGACCAGGCCTACTTCTGCAGGGTCTTCAAGAAGGTCCGCGGAATCAACCCCGGCAAGCTCAGAAACGGCTCCCGGATTGAATAGAAACACAATCTTAAAGGAACAATATGAAAGAATTCACTGAAAAACGTTATTTCACCATGCATGAAAACCTGTCTTCCGTACTTGCGGAGAGCGCCGGTAAATACACTGTCATTATCCCGGCGGGAATCTATGAAACGGGTCCCGTAGACGTTCCGTCCCATACCCGTCTTGTGCTTGAGGAGGGGGCGGTGCTCAGCTTTTCTGACAACTTTGACGCATACCCGCCGGTGTACACCCGCTGGGAGGGAGTGGATTGCTGGGCCATGCACCCCTGCCTCCTGGTCAGGGATGCATGCGATGTCCGCATTGAGGGCAGGGGCGTCCTGAACGGAAACGGAAAGAAATGGTGGGACTACATAAGACTCTGGAAGGCCAAGGGCGGTCCGGATGCTCAGACCCTTCCCATTGAGAAAAGTCTTGCAAAACTGAACCCGGACTACAGAAATCAGCCCGGCGGAGGCGGCGGCAGGCCCTGTCAGTTCCTCAGACCGGCACTCTTTCAGATTTACAATTCAGAGGATGTGGCGGTAGACGGCCTTACTCTTACAATGAGCCCGTTCTGGACCTGCCATCCGGTTGCATCAAAGAAGATAGTTCTCAGAAACCTTGTTATAGAGAACCCGGCAGACTCCCCCAATACGGACGGAATAGACATTGAGTCATGCACGGACGTAACCGTGTCCGGCTGCACTGTCCACGTGGGAGATGACGGAATTGCCGTAAAGAGCGGAAGCGGAAAGGAGATGATGGACGGACCCGGATCCGGGAACATTCTTGTGGAGGACTGCGTTGTGAAGCAGGCCCACGGCGGCTTTGTAATAGGAAGCGAGACCGCGGCGGGAATAAACGGCGCAACCGTAAGAAACTGCCGCTTTCTGGGCACGGACAGAGGCCTGAGAATAAAGACAAGACGTGACCGCGGCGGAGTGATAGAGAACATCTTGCTTGAGAACGTCTACATGGAGAACGTCATCTGCCCGGTTTCCGTGAATATGTACTACAACTGCGGAAACAACTCACCCGCGCTGTACAGCATCAAGGCTCTGCCTGTAACGGAGTCCACTCCGCTTATCAGGAACATAAGGGTAGAGAAGATAGAGGCCAGGGGCGTGAGGCGCGGTGCGGCTCTTCTTGTGGGCCTGCCGGAAAGGCCGCTGGAGAACGTGGTTGTACGTGACTGCCGTTTTGAGCTTGCCCCGGTGAACGAGACGGACCTTCAAATGGACATGATGGCCGGAATCCCGGATTCCGACTTCAGGGGAATAAGGGTTATCAACGCGGAACTGAGCTTTGACAATATAGACATAAACACCGAACCTGCGGTCAGGTTCGACAGCTACAACGCCTGAGAGGCAGAGGACAAAAATATGGCGGTGAAAAGATACGCGCAGGTGGGAACGGGCGGAAGAGCCCGTATGTATTACGAGGCAATAGCCACAACTTATAAGGATATCGCCCGGCTTACGGGCTTCTGTGACCAGAGCAGGACCAGGATGGAGTATGCCAACTCCACCATTGAGAAACTTGGGGCGCAGAGGGTTCCCGTTTATCTTCCCCATGAGTTTGAGAAGATGATAGAGGAGACAAAGCCGGATGTGGTTATTGTGACCTCAGTTGACCGGACCCATGATGACTACATATGCCGTGCCATGGAGGCCGGGTGCGATGTCATTACAGAGAAGCCGCTGACAATTGATGAGCGCAAGGCCCAGCGCATCATAGACACCCAGAAAAGAACCGGCAGGCACGTAAGGGTTTGCTTCAACTACCGTTATGCACAGTACCACACGCAGGTGAGAAAGCTGATCAGAGACGGCATTATAGGCACGCCAACATCCGTGCACTTTGAGTGGCTTCTCAACACCCGGCACGGGGCGGACTACTACAGACGCTGGCACCGCAACAAGATTAACAGCGGCGGTCTTCTGGTCCACAAGGCCACACACCACTTTGACCTTGTGAACTTCTGGCTTGCCACGGAGCCCGAGACGGTCTTTGCGTTCGGAGACCTGAAGTTCTACGGACGTGCCGCGGCGGAGAAGAGGGGAGTTGAGAAATTTTACTCAAGATGCTACGGAAGCCCGGAGGCCAAGGATGACCCGTTTGCCCTGGACATTGCCTCAAGTCCGGTGCTCAAGGCCCTGTATCTGGATGCGGAAGCAGACAGCGGCTACATCCGTGACCGCAGCGTATTCTCGGATGACATAAGCATTGAGGACACAATGAACGTACTTGTGCGCTACAAGAACGGTGTCCAGATGTCCTACTCGCTCACCTCATACATGCCGTGGGAGGGCCTGAACATTGCCTTCAACGGAACGGCCGGCAGGATAGAGTACAAGGTTGTGGAAAAATCCTACGTCAACGGCGACGCGGGAAAGGACAAGGAAGGCGCGGCTGACTACGGCCGCATAACGGTCTTCCCCATGTTCGGCGAGCCGTACGATGTTGACGTAAAGGCCGGAAACGGCGGTCACGGCGGCGGAGACCCCGTCATGCTTGACGATATATTCCTTGAGAACCCGCCCTACGATGAATTCCACAGAGCTGCGGACTTCAGGGACGGTGTTAAATCCATACTGACCGGCATTGCGGCAAACAAGTCAATTGCCTCCGGAATGCCCGTTCAGACGGATTCACTTGTACGTTGGTGATTTTCTTGTATTATAACGGACAGCCTCTGCTGCTGACTGTTCTGTAAAATACAAAAAATGTCTTTATGATTTATAATTCGGCTGATTATAGTTGAAACTAGGAAACAACCGGAATTGGGGACAGGTATGGAGAAACGCATGAGTTTCAATCAGTACAGACTGATTGATCTGGGCATTTTCGCTGTTATTCTGATTATTTTTGAAAGCATAGCGTCAAAAGCAGCCCTGTCGTTCACATCCCAGCCCTATTCAATTTCAATTGTTTCCGCAATAACGTGCATAATCTTCATGCGCTGGGGTATCTGGGGTTGTTTCCACGCAGCGCTCGGAGGTTTTGTATACTGCTTTGTCACAGGCGGGGCGGCGGACCAGTACATTATCTATGTGATTGGGAACCTGTTCTCGGTTGCGGCACTGCTGCTTTTGAAAAGGATCGGTCCTGACAGAGTACGGGAGAAGGTATTTCTTTCCCTGCTTCTGTCGGTACTTGTCTCTCTTCTCATGCAGCTGGGCAGGGGGATTGTTGCAGTTGTTTTCGGGGCTTCCCCGAACATGATTGCCGGTTTTGTTTTTACGGACTCCGTCTCCACGCTTTTTGCCATGGTAATCACAGGCATAGTCAGAAAGCTGGACGGGGTGTTTGAGGACCAGAAATCCTACCTGATCAGGCTGAACAGGGAAGAGGAAAATATAGAGGAGGGTGTTGATGAAGGTAAGCGCATCTGATTACCTGGTCTTTGATCAGGAAACTAAAACCTACCGGGAAGACGCCGAACAGAAAGTAAGAGATGATGTGGAGAAACACTACTGGCTCCATGTCGGTCGTACAGTAGTAAAGGACTGGAGACTCTATATAATGATTGTCCCCATGTTCCTTGTGTTCCTGTTCTGGAGATACTTCCCCATGTACGAACTGTTGGGCTGTTTCAAGGTGTCTGACCAGGTTCTGCCTGTTTCCCAGCAGCTGTTCTCGGGTTTCTCATATTTCAAGAGACTCCTTGTCTCAGGAGATGCCCTTTCGGTTGAATTCTGGAGAGCTCTCAGGAATACCTTCATCCTCAGCTTCTACGGTCTTTGCTTCGGCTTCCCCGTACCCATCATTCTTGCCCTGTTCTTCAATGAAGTCAGGTCCAACATTGCAAGAAGCGTTTACCAGGTTCTGACATACCTGCCCAAGTTCCTTTCAACCGTTGTCATGACAACCTTGATTGCCATGCTTGTAAAGCAGGGTGCCATAACAACCAGTTACGGTATTCTTTCCCAGTTCCTGGAAAAGCTTGGTCTTATAAGTCATGAGGTTGCACAGGCCGGTCTGCTCAACAACCCCCACTTCTTCAGGGGTATTTATGAGCTTTCCGGAATCTGGGAGACTGCAGGCTACGGAAGTATTGTTTACTTTGCCGCCATTATTGCCATTTCTCCCACAAGCTATGAGGCAGCTCAGATAGACGGAGCCAACAAGATGGCTCAGATGAAGTACGTTGTGCTTCCCAGTATTCTCTCAACAATAGTCATCATGCTCATTACGAGAATAGGTTCTCTGCTCAGCATAGGCTATGAGAAAGTTCTTCTGTTGTATAACCCCAACACATACGTAACCGGAGATGTTGTTTCAACATTTGCACAGCGTTACGGTCTGCAGGGTGCCGCAAAGGGTATTGCCTCAGCTGCTGAAATGATGAACAACGTCATAGGAATGCTTCTGGTCATAGGTGCCAACACCATTTCCAGAAAGGCTTCCAATGTATCACTTTACTAAGGGGAGGGCGCTGAAAAATGAAAAGAAAACTTGAAACCACCGAGCTTATCTTCAAGATCATAAGCTACCTCTTCCTCACCATGTTCTCAATCATGTGTCTGTACCCGCTGGTCTTTGCGGTCTCCGCATCAATCTCCGGCAGACAGGCGGTTGAGTACTCACAGGTTGTCCTTCTTCCCAAACAGATCCAGTTTGAAGCTTTCAGAAGGATGTTCAATGACAACATGTTCTGGAATTCCTACTCCAACACCTTGTTCATCACCCTCTACGGAACACTCTGGGCCATGCTGACATCAATTCTGGGCGCTTATGCTCTTTCCAAGAAGAGACTGCTGTTCAGGAAGTTCTTCAACTTCTTCCTCGTATTTACAATGTGGTTCAGTGCAGGTATTGTTCCCCAGTATCTGAACTATTTGAACACAAAGGCCGTATTCAACGGAATGGGTATCATGGATGATAAGTGGCTTGTTGTCATAGCCATGGGTATGGCGGCCATGAACGTCATTCTTCTGAGAAACGCCTTTGAGAACGTTCCCTCGGAAATTGAGGAAGCGGCAATAGTTGACGGTGCTACGGAATTCCAGGTCCTGTCAAAGGTCTACATTCCCATGAGCAAGTCCACAATTGCCACCGTTGCACTGTTCTTTGCAATTTCCCGTTGGAACGGATACTTCTGGGCCCGCCAGATGATTACAAACCAGAATGAGCATCCGCTCATGGTTTTCATCAGGCTCAAGCTTGAGGAGTTTACAGACGCAGAAGCCATGGCCGGTTGGAATGAGGCCTATGCTTCAGACTCCGTTATTTACGCTCTTATTGTATGTTCCATTGTTCCCATTCTCATCATCTATCCGTTCATCCAGAAGTATTTTGCCAAGGGTGTTAACGTCGGTGGCGTGAAGGAATAATTCGAATAGATATTAAAAACTTTTGCCGGCTTTGCAATACGGAGCCGGCAGGGAGGATTTGGAATGAAAAAAAGAATTCTGATTACAATGCTTGTTCTGGCAGCAATTGCAGCAGCATTTGTCGGATGCTCAAAGGGAAACAGCATTCCCGTACAGTCAGCACCCGCAGCAACTCCTGCAGCAACACCCGCTGCAACACCCGCTGCAACACCCGCAGCAGCACCCGTTGTTGAGGAAAAGAAAGCTGAGCCGCTTACATACGCACCCGGCACAACTCTCAGACTGGCAACAGGTTACAACAGCAAGAAGACAGGTCTTTCCTATGATGCTGATACAGCAGGTCAGGGAATTACTCTTGCAGGCGTAACATATCACACAGGTGACCTCAAGCCGACCTGGGTTGCTATGCAGGACATCCTCAAGATCAAAATTGAGGACAAGTACCAGGGCAACAGTGCAACAAACGAGTTCAAGTACTGGCAGGAAAGACTTAATGAAGTTGATATGCTCTCCGGAAACACCATTGCTCTCAACGAGTACGGTGAGAAGGGAAGCCTTGTAAACATAGCCGAGTATCTTGACAGAATGCCCAACTTCAAGGCATATCTCGAGGCCAACCCCATTGTAAGGCTTTCAATCACAGGTAACACCACCACCGGCGCAATCTACTTTGCTCCTTACTTTGACGGTGTAAACGATATTGAAAGAATGCCTCTGATGAGAGTTGACTGGGCAGAAAAGCTTCTTGACGGCGAAGGTGCATTCACGGCATTCAAGAGCGGCAAGGTCAATGCAGCTGTCTATCAGCCCTACATGCCCACAAGCGGAAAGGTCTCCATTGAGACTCCTACAGCTGACGGAAAGGCCACATTCACACTTACAAAGGACTATGACAAGGCCGGCAACATTGTTAAGACAATGAACGATGCTCTTGCCAAGGGCCAGGTAACAGGTGTCCAGGCAGTCAATATGCTCAGAGACTACATTGACAAGGCCTACAACGGATACTACGGAACAAAGAGATCAAATCTCTTCATCGGACAGGATGCAGCATGGGATGTTGATGAACTTGTAGCACTTCTGCGCTGTGTTGTTGCCAACGCATACACACTCAACGGCAAGGATTCAGTACAGGGCCTCTTCTCACGTGAAGACTCCAACCTCCAGAGACAGGTTGACCTTTACAGGTTTGCCGGACATCTCTTCGGCGTCCGTGGTCTTGAGTCCAGACAGGAATTCCTGTATGTGGATACAGACGGAAAGCTCAGGGATGCAAGACAGGAAGTTGCAACATATGAGGCACTGGACAAGATGCGTGACATGGCTCTTGAAGGACTCATTTCAGAATCCTTCATCAAGTCACAGGGCGAGAACTCAGGAAAAATGCTTGAGAACAACCTAGGCTTCATGAGCTATGACTACAACCAGACACAGACAATCCTGAATGACACCAAGCTCAAGAACGTTCCCGGCGGAAAGTACATGGCTGTCATGGTTCCCG
>CAMZGJ010000021.1 GCA_947306375.1 uncultured Spirochaetales bacterium | reverse complement strand
GTCTCAAATACCCTGTTTTTCCCAAGCATGTCTTAAATATAACAAAAAGAATCAAACTCTTGAATAGTCAAATGATTAGAAGTAATCTCTAATCAATGGAAGAATTCAAGGCATTTTTGAAGAGAAAGGACATAGAAATATCGGTCAGAAGATATTTCATAGACGCAATGAGCGCCATGGCTCAGGGTCTGTTCTGCTCTCTCCTGATAGGTACCATAATCAATACTTTGGGAAGTCGGCTCAACATAGAGTTTCTGACAGAGACGGTTGCAGTTGTTGCCGGAACTCCCTACACGGTGGGCGGACTTGCCACGGCTATGAGCGGAAGCGCAATGGCCGTAGCCATAGGCTTTGCCCTGCACTGCCCTCCCATGGTCCTGTTCTCACTGACAACGGTGGGTTTTGCCTCAAACGCCCTGGGCGGTGCCGGCGGTCCTCTTGCAGTATTCTTTGTGGCAATAATATCCGCAGAACTTGGAAAGGCAGTAAGCAGGGAAACCAGGGTTGATATCCTGGTCACTCCTCTTGTGACAATAGTAAGCGGTGTTGCCCTTGCCAGTCTGATTGCCCCTCCCATAGGAAAAGCCGCAATGAAGCTTGGCTCAATAATAATGTGGGCTACTGAGCTTCAGCCCTTCTTCATGGGTATTGCAGTTTCAGTAATTGTGGGTATGCTTCTGACCCTGCCGGTGTCATCGGCCGCAATCTGTGCGGCCCTGCAGCTTACCGGTCTTGCAGGCGGAGCTGCCGTTGCCGGATGCAGTGCGCAGATGATTGGTTTTGCCGTAATGTCTTTCAGGGAAAACAGATGGGGCGGTCTTGTGTCCCAGGGCCTGGGGACATCCATGCTCCAGATGGGAAACATTGTACGTAATCCCAGAATCTGGATTGCTCCCATTGTCACATCAGCAGTCACAGGGCCCGTTGCAACCTGTGTTTTCAGGCTTCAGATGAACGGTCCGGCCGTCTCATCCGGCATGGGTACATGCGGTCTTGTGGGTCAGATAGGTGTTATCACGGGCTGGCAGGGAACTCAGGTTACATTCACCGACTGGCTTGGCCTTATCCTCATTTCATTTGTTCTTCCTGCGATAATCTGTCCTGCAGTCAATTCTTTATGCCGCAGGGCGGGCTGGGTCAAGGACGGAGACCTCAGTCTGGATAGGAAATAGTATCGTCATCCTCATCAAAAGATCTGCTCTTTTTAATTGTGTCTGCAAACCAGACAAGGGCTGTGATTATTAAAGAGGCTGAAACCGAGATGAGAATGCAGATGCCTTTTGAGAAGGCTCTGAAAGGCTGGGCCTCCTCTACCGTCACATATTCATAGGATTCCGTCTGAAGGCCTGAGGTGCTGAAAACATACACGGAGTCTCCCTCAATGTAATAACCCAGGTTCAGCGCCGTGTTTCTCAGGCCTTCCTCAGTTTCAAGCTCCTCTGATTTCTGCTGAAGGACCTGGATGTCCGACTGAAGCTTGTCTGAACGGTACTGAAGGCTCCGGAGTATGTTGCGAAGCGACCTGTTGTAAAAATAACCGCCCTGTCCGAATATGCAGGATACCAGAAGGTAGAGGCAGAGAGACAGGAAAAGGAATATGAACAGATACTTTCTTGCTTTCTTCATCACCTGCTAATATTATATCAATCATCAAGGATGTCAAATATGAGCTATATTTTTGTGCTTAAAATCATTCCGTTTGTGGTGGGATTTTCCGTTCTGCTTATAGCTACTTTTCATGCAATCAGAAAACCGGGACAGACGGACTTTACGGACACGCTTCCCAGGAATTCCTACTCCAAAAAGGGTCAGGATGACCCCTTAGTCTGAGTTTGAAAGCTCAAACACCATCCCGTCCTTACCCAGAACGGTCTGCGCAAATATCTCCCTGGCTTCATCCCTGAGGGTTTTAAGTTCCCCGTCCGTATATCTGGGACTGTAGTGTATGAGGGCCAGTTTCTTTACCTGTGCATCCCTTGCAATTGTTGCCGCCTGGGAACTTGTCATGTGCTTTTTCTCAAACGCGTCCTGTGACAGTTCCCGTGTGAACATGCCCTCACAGAGCAGAAGATCAGCTCCGGATACATGGTTTGCTATGGATGAGAGGTAAACCGTATCGGTTATGTATGCAAACTTAACTCCCTTTCTCCTGGGACCCAGAACCTGGGACGGGTGAACTACTGTGCCGTCCTCCAGAACGATATCCTCCCCCTTCTGCAGTCTGCCCCACATGGGCCCCATGGGTATTCCCAGCGCCTTTGCATTGTCAACGCTGAATTCACCCGGTCTGTCCTTTTCCGTCATTACATAGCCGAAGCAGGGTTTTGTATGAAGAAGAGGTACGGCCTCAATTGTCATGGAGTTGTCCTCATATATGATTCCGGGCTCAACTTCGCGGAAGATAATCTCGTAATTGATGTACATATCCAGAAGTTTTCTGTTGGCCGAAATATATTCTCTGAGCTTAGCCGGTCCGTAGATGTACAAAGGCTCATCCCTGTCCACCTGTGAGGAAAGCATGAGAAGACCGGGAAGACCGGTAACGTGGTCTGCATGCATGTGGGATATGAAGATTCTGTTTATCCTCTTCCAGTGGAGGTTGAGCATCTTGAGACTGACCTGTGTGCATTCTCCGCAGTCAAACAGAAACAGTTCTCCGTCCTTTCTTACCATTGCGGAGGTAAGGAATCTGTTGGGAAGAGGCTGCATTCCGCTTGTTCCGAGGATAAATACTTCAAGACTCATACTTGGATTCTACTTGTTTCAGAGCCCCGTGAAAAGACGCATGGGCGTAATCCTGCGGGTATGTCTGAGGGAAATCAGTATGGATAATGCGGAAACACAGGTCATTACCGCAAGCACAAGGATTATATCCCTCCAGGGAACTACGGAGCTGAAGTCCAGAAGATAGTAGGAAAGATTTATCAGGTCAGAACGCGAGAGCAGATTAAGTATTGGACTGAGGTTGAGCCCTATCAGTATTCCTGCGGCAAGGCCTATGAACATGCCTGTAAGAGTTACTGTGTAGATGCTTATGAAGGCACTTTGCCTTGTCATCCTGTCTGAGGCTCCCATAAGCTTTGAGACTGCAATCTCCTGAACATCATCCTCTATTATCTGGTTGGCGGATGAAGCGGTGAAGAAAGAGGCTATGAAAACAATTATGAGAAGGATGAGGATTATCATCTGCCTGCTGTTCACAAAATTTGAATAAACGCTGCTGTTTTTGCTCTGCCAGGTGTTCACCCTGCCGTCCGTGGAAATTGATGAGGCAAGAGATCTTACCGCTGTATCTGAGCTGTCTTTTGCAATAATCTCCGTAACTCGGCTGTCCCTTGATGAAAACAGCTTCTGTGCATGAGTATAGTCTATGAAGGCAAGGTTACTGTCTATCTGTTCATAGCCGCAGGAGTATATTCCTCCTACCTGAAGCATTACCGGTCTGAGAACACCCTCCTCCGTATCCGGAACAACCATGAGTGCAACCCTGTCTCCCGCTTTGAGGTTCAGCTTATGTGAGGTTGTTTCACTGAGGATTATCCTGTTCAGGCCTGAGCGCTCCTCCTGAGGAAGGTACTCAAGGTCCATATAATGCAACCTGTAGGAATTGAAATAATCTTCCTTTACTCCTTTGAGAGAGACGGAGGCCGTGTCTGATGCGCCGTACATCAGGGCGTAGCCTGTAACGGTTTCATCCATACAGAGAATGTTGTCCTGAGGGATTGTGGAGTTACCGGCGCCCGTAATCTGCACATGACCGTCAGAGAGATAGATGAACCTGTCTGCAATTCCGTTCATCATGCTCCCGGAGAAAATGAGAGCAATTACCAGAGGCGCGGTCACAAGGGCAATGAGTACCATGCAGCCGGTGAGTCTGCCTCTTCTGAGAATGCGTTTTCTGCTCCATAATGCAACAAAAGGATTCATTGTCAGCCCTTCTCCAATGTGAGTTTGCGGTTGCTGAGTCTGTAGACCATGTCGCACCTGTTGGCAAAATCTATGTTGTGAGTAACAAGAAGAAGAGTTTTTTTCTCAGAGGAAACGATGTCAAAAAGCATGTTCTCAACCTCTCTGGCGTTTTCCTCATCAAGAGAACCCGTTGGCTCGTCGGCAAATATAATCTCAGGACTGTTCATAAGGGCCCTGCAAATGGCCACCCTCTGCCTCTCTCCTCCGGAAAGCTGGCCGGGAAGATGGTCCAGCCTGTCTGTAAGACCAAGTTTTTCCAGAAGCTCAAGTGCGCGGTCTCTGCATTCCTTTTTGCCCTTGCCGGCAATCATTGCCGGAATCATAACATTTTCAAGGGCTGTAAAGTCCTCAAGAAGCATGTTGTTCTGGAAAACAAAGCCCATGTTCCTGTTGCGGATAAGGGACTTTTTGGAGTCACTTAAAGTTCCAAGGTCCGTTCCGTTGCAGAAGACGCTTCCTGATGTGGGGGCATCCAGACCGCCGGCAATCTGCAGCAGTGTGCTCTTTCCGGTGCCGCTCTTTCCTATGATTGCGGTGGATTTGCCCACCTGAGGACAGAGGTCTATTGAGTCAAGAATAAGAAGTTCTCCGTTGCCGGAGGCGTTTTTAAAACTCTTTGTTATTTTCCTAAGTTCAATCGGATACATTGAAAATGACCTCCATTATTTCGGATCTGAACGTCCTGCGGCAGCCCAGATAGGTAAAAAGTGTTGCCGTAAGAAGAACACCTGCCAGTATGGCGCAGGTCTCTCCTGCTGATATAAAAGCCTCAAACCTGTAGGATGCTATTGATGTACCTGCAACCGCATCCACAAGCACCAGAATATTCTGTATGTTGTTAACAGCAAGAAGACCTATAAGAGCTCCGAGGATTTCTCCTGCAGTGCACAGGATTATTCCCTGTGACATAAAGATTACATTGATGTCCTTTCTTGTTGCTCCCAGGGCCCTGAGCATGGCTCCTTCCTGTCTTCTGGCATCTATGAGCCTTCCGGTGGAGTTTCTGAGGTTGACGCAGATAATCAGGAATATGAAGCTGAGAAACACGTACACCATTGCCTTTTCAAGCATAAGGGCGCTGTAGATTGTCCTGTTGTATTCAGGCCATTGGGTAATAACCGCCTGCGGGTCTGCCTCTCTTATGAGCTCTGCAGTCTTTGAAACGGACGTGCTGCAGTAGATTCCGGTGTATATATCCTTGTTGCCCATAATTTCAACATAGCGGTCCAGACCCATAAGGGCAGTACTGCTGCTGAAGCTGCTCAGTGTTGAAACATAGGCCGAATCCACATTGATTTCAGCGGTATACGGAACAACAGCTGCCTTTTTGCCCTGCCTTAGGAAGGTAACCTCAATACTGTCTCCCCTGAGAAAACGCAGGGATGACATTATATGTGTGGAAAGGCACAGGCCTCCGTCATCAAGTGAATCCGAGAAAGTAAGGTTTTCTGCAAGTCTTTTGTATCTTAGAGTCTCCGGGGAAAAAGCCCTCAGTCTGACACTTACGCTTTTAAGAGAGTCCTTGTCCGTTATAAGAACTGCGGTTTCTCCGTAGACAAAGGCCTTGTCCACTCCTGCAATCTGTTCAAGCTGACCGGGAGTGAGAACTGTGTTCTCAAGAACTATGTCATATGATTCAAGGTTTCTGAGCCTGTCTATCTGTGCTCCCTGTAGGCCGTTCATAATGCTGCTTACCATAATCATGGCAATTATTCCCGCGGCAATTCCCAGGGTAATCATTACGGCAGCTGTCCTCTGCCCTCTTATCTTTGAGAATGCATATCTGAAAGCAGCCTTGAATCTGAACGACATATCAATAGTATTCCACCCTGAGGACTCTCTTGTTGTCCTGCATATAGTATATCTTTGCAACTGCGGTGCCTGATGAATAAACAGTCTTCACCATGGCCCCGTTCTCTCCCGAGAAGTCTGCCGTCTCTATAATCTCTTCTCCGCGCGTTTTGGTTACATAAACGGCTTTTCCTTCAGAATACTGAGTAACAGTTTTCTCATAGGGCGGCTGATCCTCTGAGACTGAAATAGAGATAAGTTCATCACCTTCATATACATAACCGGTGGTGACGCCGCCTTCCTTCTCACTCAGAATCTTTCCGTCCTGCCTGTAGGTATATGAAATACCGTTTCTCTCATAGCTTATATTGCCGTTGTCATCCACGCTGAAACTGCCTTCCGTTATGACGGAGGAACCGGGGTTTCTGTAAAGGTTCTCAGCGGCATAGAGGTATGACTGGCCCACAAGCTCAGTGTTCTCAAACCGCCTGACGGCTATAAGCGAACCGTCAGAAGGGTCTCTCAGATAGTATTCCACGTTGGAATTGCCCTCTGAATCCGTCCGGGTTGTGCACAGAAGGCTGCCCTCTGTGTAGAGATATGTAAGCTGAACTGAGCTTCCGTCCTCATAAACGGTCTTTCTGGAAATAAGAACGGAGTTTTCATAGGTGCTTGTAACAAATTCATTCTTTTCAAGATCCGTTTCCGTTATTGTCTTATTATTGCCTGAAACACTCTCACTGCGTGTTTTGACGGGAACGTCATTGTGATATAGGGTGCTTGTGCTGCCGTCAATCTCAAGAAAGAATTCTGTCTCCCCTTGCGTAATCTGGCCCAGCATGTTTGCGGGCACTCTCTCTGAGAATACCGGAAACATGAGCATGACTGTGAAAAGGATTGCGGCAAGGGCTTTACTCATTATCAGATACCGGCAAGTGACGAGAGAAACTGCTCCCTGTCAAAGACATGGAAGTCCTCATAGTGTTCTCCCGTACCCACAAAGGCCACGGGAATACCAATCTGAGCAACTGCTCCGCCCTTTGAGAGAGAGTCATACTTGGTAAGAATAAGGGCATCAAGGCCTATGGCCTGATTGAAAAGCTCCGCCTGGCTAACGGCATTCTGGCCGGTAACGGCGTCAATGACAAGAATCTTCTTGTAGTTCTCAGGCTTGATCCTGGCCTTGATTATCTTGTCTATCTTCTGAAGCTCCTTCATGAGGTTTTCCTTGTTGTGCATCCTTCCTGCGGTGTCACAGAGGATTAGGTTTTCTCCCCTTGCCTGTGCGCTGGAGATTGCATCATAGATTACCGCGCCGGGGTCGCTTCCGTTCTCCTGTCTCACAATTCTGGTGCCGGTGCGTCTGCTGTGAAGCTCCAACTGGTCAATTGCCGCGGCTCTGAAGGTATCGGCGGCAGCCAGGACTACTTTGTAATTCCTGTCTTTATAGTATTTTGCCATCTTGGCAATGGATGTTGTCTTTCCAACTCCGTTAACTCCCAGGACAAGGTAAACGGAAAGCTGGGCAGGGTCAGGGACAAGCTCGGTTCCCTTTACCTTGCCTTCAAGGGCCCTGCGTACCAGAGAAAGGAATTCCTCCTCCGTGCGGGGTTTCTCGCTCTCCACCATGGAACTTATCTCATAGGCGTTTTTGGCCCCGAAGTCTCCTTCTATGAGTACGTCCTCAAGGTCCTCAAAAAAGCTTTCATCAAGTTGTTTTCTGAATCCGAAAAACGAAGCCAGTCTGGCACCGAATCCTAGTTTAGCCATATCATCTCCGTTATTTTGATAGATAGTCGGCGGACATAAAGTAGTTGAACAGTCCGCTTATAAGATTGAAGGCGGATAAGACCGCAATGGTATCCGTCCCTATGTTAAGTGTGTTCTGAAGGTTTGTGCTTTCCACGGGAAGTGACCTTACGCCGACCTTGAGTGCAAAGGCGCCAAGTGCAATTGCCATGTCCCTGTAAAAGCTGTTTCTTGCCCTGTTGTAGAAATCTCCCTCATTCATCCATGCGGGTTTCATTTCCTCACGGACTTCAGTTACAGTGCCGTCAACGTTCAGTGTGCTGTCCGCATAACCTTCTGCCGTAAGTCTTACCACTGACGGAATGGGTACGTTCTCAAGCACAAGCGGGGTTGTTCCGCTTTCCGTTCCGTTCAGATATACAACAGCCGGAACATTTGAGTAGACGGCGTACCGTGCAAGAACCGGCCTTATTATCTGGGGCTTTACGGTTGAGAATGAATCAAGTTTTGCTCCTGTAAGGAAATAAGGTGCAAGTGCAACGGCTGCCTCTTCAGTATAAACATTTGAATTCTGTAAAAGCCTGAAGAAAACCTGGTCACAGTTGCCCGTAACCGGCGAGTACACGTAAATTGAAAGCGCGTTAACACCGCTCATCCTGTCTGAAAGAGGGATTATGAGAAGATCTGCCTTTGCAGAGCTGCAGATATACTGCAGGAGCATGGGGTCATGGTTCTTAAGACCCTGCTCATCCGCCTGACCGCTGTACTTTACAAGTTTTACATCAAGTGTGCCTGAGAGAATATCCGTCTTCTGTGGAGAGCGGTATGAGGCATCAGCCTTTTCTATGAGCTCAGGGCTCTCCGTAGTCCATGCACCCTTGAGGCCTGAGCCTGCGGAATTGACATTCTGAATCTCCTGCCTCATAGTCACGGACCTTGTCCAGGGGACTGAGGCCTCAATCACCGGGAAATACCTTGTTATGTAGTCCTCAATCTCAGTGTCAGAAGGATAAACGCAGACATTGAAGTCTGCGCACCATATTGAGAAAACGCTGATAAGTACTGCAGCAAGCAGAAACAGACGTTTCAATTATTTCTCCTGGTTCCAGCGGAGGAATGATTCAATGAAATCATCCAGATCTCCGTCCATGACTGCCTGTATATTTCCCGTCTGGGTTCCGGTTCTGTTGTCCTTTACCATTGTGTAAGGCTGGAAAACATAACTGCGTATCTGAGAACCCCAGCTTATGTCCTTCTTCTCAATGGCCTCTGCGGCATGCTGTTCGGCAAGCTTGGCACTGTAGTAGTCATACAGACGGCTTCTGAGCATCTTGAAACAGAAATCCTTGTTCATCTGCTGTGAACGCTCATTCTGACACTGAACAACAATACCTGTGGGATAGTGGGTGATTCTGACGGCGCTGTCTGTCTTGTTGACGTGCTGTCCGCCTGCACCGCCTGCGCGGTACGTATCAATTCTTATATCCTCGGGCTTGATCTCAATGTCTATGTTATCCTCAACCACCGGGGAGGCATAGACGGAGGAGAAGGATGTATGTCTTCTCGCGTTTGAATCAAACGGCGATATTCTAACCAGTCTGTGTACTCCGGCCTCGCCTTTGAGGTATCCGAATGCATATGGACCGCTGACCTGGATGGTAACGCTCTTGTAACCGCCCTCATCCTCCAGGGTGTCAAGAATCTCGGTCTTGTACTTGTGTTTCTCACACCAGCGCAGATACATGCGCATGAGCATGCTTGTCCAGTCACAGGCCTCTGTTCCGCCAGCGCCTGCATGAATTGCAAGGAACATATCTCCCTTGTCGTACTTTCCGTTGAGGAGAGTCTTGAGTTTGAGAGGTCTGAACTCATTCTGAAGCTCAAGGATACGTGCATCTATTTCAGCCTGATACTCAGGATTGTTGTCATCCTCTTCCTCATAGAGTTCAATGAGATCATATGTTTCGTTGATTTCTTTGATGAGCTGCTCAAACGGAAGGATTACATCCTTGATTGAGTTGATTTTAGTAAAAACTGAATCAGCTTTCTGTTTGTCCGACCAGAAATCGGGCTCCGTTGTCTGCTGTTCAAGGGCGGCTAATTCTTTCTTCTGACCCTCCGGGTCAAAGTCCCCTCCAAATAGAGTTGGTTTCTTCTTTAAGCTGCTCAAGCAGACCTTTGTTTTCAAGTGTCATTCTGTTTCTCCTGTCTTCCCCTTCTCTTTTCAGCCTTGAGGGTGAATGAGCATTTGAATGCTTCAGATCCGGGAAGTATGATATTTTTCTGAATTTTAATCTGAGTATACTGATATTGCTTCACAACTCCAAGGGGCGTTACGGCATCTGCAAAGACGTTTCTTGTGCTGATGAGGAAATCGGAGTTGGCCACAAGCTCAAAATACAGGCCGTTTATCCTGTTGGAGATGCAGATTCTGTCAGAGGTGCGCCCTTTCTCATCTATTATACTTCCTTCCATATCAGTGAAGCTGTCGGAACCTGGTATGGAGAGGTTGAGCACAGTCTCAAAAACCAGATCCTTCAAGGTTGTCTTTCCCATGTTCTCAACATCATAGTCAACGGTTATGGAGTTCTGTCTTGTCTTGAAGTGTTTTGTTATGTTTATAACTGATTTATTGACCTCAATAAGAGGGCTCTTGGCAAAAAAGTCCTGTCTCTTTTTGTCTACGGGAGTCATTTCCCATCTTCTGACGCTGAGATCGTATGTTTTTCCGTTTCTTATTGTGTCCCTGAAGAAACCCTGTCCCTGGTTTAGGGCAACATCGCTCTTTATGGAGAACACGTTGAGTCTTGAGACCACCGCACCCTTGGTGTTCAGATATACGGTATAGAACTTATTGCCGGTTATAAACTCCGGGAACAAATCTCCGTCCAGGTCTGCAGTAGCAGGCAACATGTCCTCATCCCTGAGAACTTTTTCAATCTCACTCAGGGCTGCATCCGTTCTGTGCCTGATTTCCGGATTCAGGCATACCTCGGGTATATAAATCATTCCGGTGGAGGCATTCATGAGAAGATACTCAATAAGTTTCCTGTTGTCGGAGTTCTTCTTGAGGGATTTGGAACAGTCTCTCATCAGATTTATGGAGCGGTGCATCCTGTTAAGAAGCGGATTGTTCAGTATGTACTGGTTCAGTGTAACTGACTTTTCTATATTGAAATCTCTTCCGTAGATTCCGGAAGGAATGTAGTACATTGATGAGATTTCTCTATCCGATATGAAATCATAGGGAAGAACGGTCTTGTCGGCTGTCTTTTCAATTATGGTCCTGTAAATGGCAAATGAACCGTCGCATGAGAGCAGCTGGTCCATATTCAGCATTACGACCTCATTGCCGGAAAGAGTGTCCAATAGTTTTTCAAATGCACTGTTCAGGGTCTGTGCAGTACAACCTTCCTTTCCGCATTCCGCCACTTCCCTGGAGAATCTGTCATCCGAGGGAAGAATTACAGTGGTCTTTCCCAGCTCCTCCATTCTGAAGGGTTTACGTACAAGGGTCTGGTTCAGGTTCTGGTTGTATGAGGAAAGAATAATGTAGTCCAGAGAGCTTAAATCCATAATCTGGATAATTCCCGGACTGAACACCTGCTCCATGCACCAGAGACCGCGCGGTCTTTTGTTGAATCTCTTTCTCAGGTATGTGTTTGTCTTTTCTATATGGGCAGATCTCTCATGGGCAGGCTCAAGCGGAAGAATACAGTCTGAGAAAGAGGAAGAGAGCATCTCCAGCCTGTTGTTCCTGCATAAATCTGCAATTAGCATGTTGATTTCCGGATGGTTTGTCTCAAGCCACTGGATAAAGGGAATACCCAGCCTGAGGACAAATCTGAAATCAGGATTTGAGAATGCAAGCGTAAGAAGAGGTCTCAGCTGCCTGTCAAGCAGCTGAGAGTACTCTTCATTAGAAGAGCCGTGGGTAATATGACTGTAGGCTCCTACAATTATGTTCATTCTTCAGCTTTGCGTATTATCTTCCTGGGACAGGCTGCGGCTGCTTTGGCCTGTTCATCCGGATTTGCACTGTAGTCGGCAACGGCAAGGAATGAATCTACCTTGAAACCGCTTTCCGGGAATTTGGTTTCACAGATCTTACATCCTATAC